>CAZUGW010000029.1:11966-16635 GCA_964620055.1 uncultured bacterium | reverse complement strand
CAAGTAAAAAGTAAAAAGGCAAAAGGCAAAAGGGAAAGGCGGGGGTTGCCTGATGCGCCTTGTGCGTGTGCTTGGAGGTGTCGCGACACACGCGACTGAGTGCGAACTATGACTCTGGATCAACCCTGGAAGATTGCCGCGCTGATCGGGCTGCTGGCCTTCCTCCGGATTATCTGGGGGCTGTGGAAAGAGGCCCCCTCTCGCAAGTTCATGGTCGAGTTGCTCGACTCGGGCTTGATCGCGTTCATTCTCGTCTTCGTGATCATCCGCCCCTTCGTCGTGCAGGCCTTCTACATCCCCTCCGAGTCCATGGTCCCGACGCTGCGGCCCAGCGACCGGATTCTGGTCAACAAGTTCATCTACCGCCTCAATCCGCCCAAGCGCGGCGACGTGATCGTCTTCGACGCCCCGCCCCAGGCCCTCCAGGATGGTGACGGGAAGAAGGACTATGTGAAGCGACTGATCGGGCTGCCCGGGGACAAGATCACCATCCGCCGGCAGATCGGGGTGTATGTCAACGGCAAGCTGCTGCTGGACGCGCCGGGAGTGCCGCTGCCGGAGTACGACTGGCCCGTGGACGAGTGGGGCCGCCTGGCCAGTCAGCCGTACCCGGTGCCGGAGGGCTGCTACTTTGTGCTGGGAGACAACCGCAACCGGAGCAACGACAGCCATCTCTGGATGGACCGGAGCACAGGCGTCTTCCACCCGGAGCTTACCGCCGACCGCGTGCTCGGGAAGGCGATGGTGATCTTCTGGCCCCTCAACCGGCTGCGGCTGGCGAGCGACAGTTCCCAGGTGTATGTGCCCAGCCCGCCCCGGATGGTGGCGGCGCCGCGAGGCCGCGGCTAGCATGGACGTGAACTTCGATCAGCCCTGGAAGATCGCGGCGCTGATCGGGCTGATCGCCTTCCTCCGCCTTGCCTGGGGGTGCTGGCGGGAGGCCCCCCACCGCAAAGCCGGGATTGAGGTGCTAGATTCCGCGCTGATCGCGGTGATCCTCGTCTTCGTCATCATCCGCCCGTTCGTGGTGCAGGCGTTCTCCATCCCCTCCGCTTCCATGGTGCCCACGATCGAGATCGGGGACCGGATCCTGGTGAACCGGTTCATCTACCGGCTCAACCCACCGCAGCGCGGCGACGTCATCGTCTTCGACGCTCCCAAGTACGCGCTGCAAGAGGCAAACCCGGGGCAGAAGGACTTCATCAAGCGGCTCATCGGCCTCCCCGGAGACGAGATCATCATCCGGAAGGGCCGGGGGGTGTTCGTGAATGGAGAGCTGCTGCGGGAGGCCCCGGGAGTGCCGCCGCCGGATTACGACTGGCCCTCGGATGAATGGGATCAGTGGAACGGCCGCTCCTACCAGGTGCCCAAGGGCTACTACTTCGTCCTCGGCGACCACCGCACCAACAGCTGGGACAGTCACGCCTGGACGGACCTCGAGACCGGGCGACCCCACCCGGAGTTGGCGAAGGGGCGGGTGCTGGGCAAGGCGATGGTGAGGTTCTGGCCCCCCACGCGGCTGGGGCTGTTGAGCGACCGCGCCCGGGTGTACGTGCCCTGAGAGGCCCTTCGCCTTCGCTCAGGGTAAACTCCGAGGCGAAAGGCAGGGGGCGGCGGGAGTGGGTTGGAGGCGGAGGTGGAGATGGCGCACCGGGCCGCACGCAGCATCTGGAAGACCGAGGCCGATCTCCGCGCCCAGGGGCAGGTCCATGTGGCGGGCGTGGATGAGGTGGGGCGCGGGCCGCTCGCCGGTCCTGTCGTTGCCGCGGCGGTGATCCTTCCCCCGCGCTGCCGACTGCCCGGCCTGGCGGACTCCAAGGCCCTAACCCCGGAGCAGCGGGAACGGCTCGACGCGCTGATCCGCCGCAGGGCCGTCGCCCTCGGCCTCGGGATCGTGGACTCGCGCACCATTGACGCGATCAACATTCGCCAGGCGACGCTGACGGCGATGCGACTCGCCCTCAGCCAACTCGACCCGGCCCCCTACGCCGTGCTCACGGACGGGCGGGACCTCCCCGCGCCATGCCTGCCGGGGGAGGCGATTGTGGACGGCGACGCCACGTGCGCCTGCATCGCCGCGGCTTCCATCGTCGCCAAGGTCGCGCGCGATGCGCTGATGGCGGAACTGGACCTGCGCTATCCCGGCTACGGTTTGGCCCAGCACAAGGGTTACGGCACCGAGGAGCACCTGGCGCAACTCCGCGCCCTGGGGCCATGCCCGGAGCACCGGAGGTCCTTCGCGCCGGTGCGGGACTTGAGGCAACAGCGTCTGCCTTTGTGCGGAGATGATGTCGTTTTTCCTTGACATATGAATTGAGGATTCGTATACTAATAATTCGCAGACTTCCCCCAAGGACTCGAGCATATGCGATTGCGGTCGCCGGCGCATCCGGAGAAGGAGACGCAGATCATAGACAGACTCGCGAAGAAGCATGGTAGGTACGCATTGGTGGTAGGGGTTGCCAAGCGGGCGCTCGACCTGCGGGACCGCGTGGATAGCCGACTCGAGCCGAACGAGGGCGCGCTGATTCGCCGCGCCATCGGCGAGATTGCGCGGGGCCGAGTGCAGGTGCAGGTCGGGAAGTCGGACGAAATAGAATCCGAATAACGCGTTGGTAGCACGATGGCCCAACGAGATTATTACGAGAGCTTGGGCCTCGACCGCCGAGCCTCGCAGGACGAGATCAAGCGCGCGTTCCGGCGTCTCGCCCACCGGCATCACCCCGATGTGAACCCGGACGATCCCGGCGCGGAGGCGCGCTTCAAGGAGATCGCCGAGGCCTATTCCGTCCTGAGCGATTCCGAGAAGCGCGCGGAGTATGACCTGTACGGCCGCGTCGGGCCGGGGCAGGTTCCGACCGGCGATGTCTGGGACGCGTTCGGCGGGATCAACGACATCTTCGAGGCCTTTTTCGGCGGCGCGGCTGCGCCCCGCGGTCGCCAGGTGCGCCGCGGCAGCGACTTGCGCTACGATCTGGAGGTGACGCTCGAGGAGGTGCTCACCGGAGTCGAGCGGCGCCTCGAGGTGGAGCGCCCGCGCGCCTGCGACGCGTGCGGCAGCACCGGCAGCAAATCCGAGTCGGCCGAGCGCGCCTGCCCGACGTGCCGCGGCGCGGGGCAAGTGCGCCAGCAGCGCGCCACGCCCTTCGGCCGCATCACCACGATCAACACTTGCCCCAATTGCGGCGGCGAGGGCGCGGTGGTGAGCGATCCGTGCCCCACGTGTCACGGCTCAGGCCGCAAGATGGCCCTGGACCGGCTCGCCGTTACCATCCCCGCGGGCATCGAGGACGGCGGGATGATCCGGCTGAGCGGAGAGGGCGAGGCGGGCGAGCGCGGCGCGCCCGCCGGTGACCTCTACGTGGTCGCCCACGTCAAGCCGCACCGGCTCTTCACCCGCCGCGGGCGCGATATCGCCTGTGAGGCCCCGCTCTCTTTCGCCACCGCCGCGCTGGGCGGCACGCTCCGCGTCCCCACTTTGGAGGGCGAGGACGAAGTGCACATCTCCCCCGGCACGCAGACCGGGGAGAGCTTCACCTTGATCGGCCACGGCCTGCCCGATGCGCGCACCGGTGTGCGCGGCAACCAGCACATCACGGTCCGGCTTGTCACCCCCCTCCGCCTCACCGACCGGCAGCGCGACCTCCTCGCCGAGTTCGCCGAGGAAGGCGGGGAGGAGATCGAGGAGCACAAGAGCTGGTTCGAGCGGATCAGGGATGCGATACGGGGGGAGGAGGACGAATAGGGGCGTGCCGGGGGACATGTCTGCGCTCTCCTACACGCGCGCCGGCCTTGCACAAACCCGTCTGCCATTACGGGAAAAGCCCGACTTCTCCATGATAGAGTGGTGAGCCGCTCTGCGGCTGAAGCTTCGGTTCGGAGGCTCCAGACCTCACGCGAAGGGAGTTACCGGACGATGACCACCACGGACAATTCGAAGCGAACTCGTGTTACCCTGTCTGCGGCGATCCTGCTGGTCGCCGCGTTAGCCGCTCTTCCCGCTTTCGCCGACACACCCATGACCGAGCCGGCGGACCTGTCGTCCGTCGTGATCGCCCGGCCGCGACCGATTCAGATCGCGGTTGCGCCCTGTTCTCCCAACACGGTAGTCGCCGCCGCGCCCGCGCCGGCCTGCCCGCCGACCGCGAAGCTGGCGAATGATGGCAGGCGGCATTCTATGTTCTCCCTCTACGGATGGTTGGCCGGGGTGGACGGGGACCTTTCGGCGGGACCGCTCACGGCCTCTGTGGATGTCAGCTTCTCGGATATCCTCAAGCATCTCGACATGACCTTCATGGGTTACTACGAGACGTCGAAGGGGCGGATGGGATTCTACTTGGATACCATCTACGTCCGCGTCAGCGGCGACGTGGAGCGTCCTCTGACGACGGTTGGCTACCGCGTGAGCCAGACGCTCGCCGAGGGGGGCGTGCTCTTCATGGGTGGCACTGCAGAGAGAGGGCTGGACGGCTTCGTGGGCGCGCGCTATCTAGGGGTGAGCAACCGGCTCAGCCTTACCCCGCCTGGGGTGAGCGGCTCGTCCAGCAGCACCTGGCTCCAGCCCGTGATCGGCGGGCGGTATCGGACAACGTTCTCGGAGCGGTGGAGCGGCACGCTACGCGGCGATATCGGCGGCACTGGGGGCGGGGGCAATTCCAGTTGGCAGGCG
>CAZUGW010000029.1:5698-11956 GCA_964620055.1 uncultured bacterium | reverse complement strand
GGCCACTCTGCGCTACCGGCTGAACGAGAAGACCTCCCTGGGGATCGGCTATCGGTATCTCCACATGAACCTGGAGAAGGGCCGATTCGGGTTCGACGGGGCGATGCGGGGGCCGCTGGTGGGGGTGGGGTGGGAGCTGTAGGAGCAAGGGAGGAGGGGAGGAAGGGAGGACGGGAGGACGGGAGGACGACATACCTCAGAGCTACGCCGCGTCGCGGTCGTCAGGCGGCATGGATGACCTCGCGGCCGGACAGAATGGCGCGACGGCGAATGGGATTGCGCAGTCCGTCGCTCTCTATCAGGTCCACCTTCCGGCCGAAGATCGTCTCTAGTTCGTCCACCATGTCCACGAGGTCGAACAGGCTCCAGGGGGCCTCGGGTGCGAAGTTCACCAGCACGTCAACATCGCTCTCGGGACCGAAGTCGTCACGCAACACCGAGCCGAACAGCGACAGCTCGGTTACCTGCCACTTCCGGCAGAATTCGGCGATCCGTCCTCGATCCACGGCGATGTGCGCGGCCATCGTCCTCACTCTCGCGCACGATTATACCACGACCTCGCCGCCCGTTCCTGGCCCCCGGCCCCCGGCCCCTGGACCCTACGCCTTCACCTTCACCACCTGCCCGCTCTTGCCGGATTCCCAGGCCGCCTCGGTGAGTTGCATGACGCGGAGGCCGCACACCGGCGGGGTCTGCGGTTCGTCTTTGCCGAGGATGGCGTCCACGAAGTTGCGGTCGAAGTTGCCGGTGTACTTCAGCTTCCCGGTGATGTCGGTGGTGTCCGCGCCCCAGCCGGTCTTCTTGCGAACGCAGTGCAGCAGTTTTCCGTGCCTGACATAGAGCGCACCCTCCTCGCCATAGAAGGCGATCTCTTCCCACCAGCCCGGTGCGTCGCCGACGATGGAGAGGGTCCCGATGGCCCCGCCCTTGAAGCGCAGGGTGAGGGCGGAGAGGATGTCCACCTCGGTCCCGCGGTTGTCTATGCGCGCGAAGACGCTCTCAGGGACAAGCCCGGTGACCCAGAGAATGATGTCCACGAGGTGGCTGCCGGAGTCATTGAGCTGGCCGCCGCCGCTCAGGGCCACCTTCTGCCGCCAGGTCCCCTTGGTGCCGCGCAGCCACTCCTGCCCCTGCAAGGCCGTGACGAAAGTCAGCCGGCCCAGCTTGCCCTCCGCGATCAGCTTGCGGGCGAGGCGGAAGGCCGGGTCGAAATGGCGCTGGTAGGAGATCATCATCACACGGCGCTTCTGCCGGGCCTTCTTCATCACGATCTTGGCATCGGCGACACTGCAGACCATCGGCTTCTCGGTCAGGACGTGCAGCCCGGCGCCGAGGCAGGTCAGGATCTGCTCGACGTGCAGCGTGTGGGGGGTGGCGATCACCACGCCGTCGAGCTCCACAGCAGAGATCATCTTCCGGTAGTCCTTGAACTGGGGCAACTCCGCCAACTCCGGGTGCTTCTCCACCATCTTCCGGAGCATCGCGGGACTGGTGTCGCACAGCGCGGAGATTCGCGCCTGTTTGATCTCCCGATAGTTGCCCACATGCCAGTGCATGATCCCGCCGCATCCGATCAGCCCGATCTTGACCTGCTTTGCCATAGTTGTCCTCGCGGTGTGGTATCGCGTCGGAGGCGTGTTCGTCGCCGGCCGAGGGTATCCCTTCACTTCGCGGCGCGGCAGGTTCCCGGCCCGCCGGGCAGAACCCAGGATCAAGCCGGCCGAAAGAGCGGGAGTCTGGCGTCCAAGGGGAGCGTCTGTGGTTCCGTCTTCAGAGTCTGCCGAGGCGCTGGTCGCGGGTGACCGCGAGACCTTTGCCGCGCAATGCGAACCTCACCGGGCGGCGCTGGGCAATCTCGCGCGCGCCTTCGGGTTCACCGGTGATGACGCGGACGACCTCGCGCAGGAGGCGATCGTGCGCGCGGCCGCGGAAGGCGCTTTGTCGCGGCTCGCCACCTCCTCGGTGAAGACCTTCCTGTTTGGGGTGCTCAAGAACGTGGCGCGGGAGGCGATTCGCAAGCGCGCCCGCGAGACCCCCTTCTCTCAGCTTCCTCAGGGGGACGACGCGGAGGCCGCCTGGGAGCGCAGGCCCCCCGTGTTCCCGCCCGAGCCGGAGCCCGCACTCCCGCTCGAAGGGCACGAGGAGTTGCTGGAGGTCATCTTCGCCACGGACAGTCCCCCGCATCAGTTGCTGGCGTTCCTCCTGTGCAAGGTCACTCCGCGACAGGACAAGCCGGCACGCGCCAGGCGAGAGAGCGGGAGCGCGGAGGTACAGCAGGTAGTAGAACACTGGTCTGATACCCGGTTCTCACCTCTCGAGCCGGTGGTGGAGCAGTCCTATGTCGCGCGCTCGCGGCTGCCGGTCGAGTACGTGCGTTGCTGTTTTTTCCCTCTGCGCGCGAGTCTCCCGCGGCGCTTCGGGGAGGTGGTGCAGGACCCTATCACCCGTGGCCTCTACCCGGATCTGCTGCCACGCGTGGTCGGGGAGACGGCCTTCCGCGACTACTACCGGGACGATGACCCGGCCGGCACGGTGACCAATTGGTGGTACGCGGTGCAGCGGCGCGTCTGGAGTAGGATCGCGAGGATGAGCAAAGGGCCGCTCGCGACGATGCTGCGTCAGGAGAAGCGGCGCCGCGCGGCCGAGAAAGCCGAACGCGCCGCCCAGGAAAAGCCCAAGAAAAAGGCCCCCCGAGCTGCGAGAAAGGCCGGGGGGTCGCGCACTATCACCCAAGGAGAGCGCTCCGATGGCCGGTGAATCGGCGACCGCGCACCTCTCGCCGGAGGAGATCGCGGACTACTTTCAGGGGTTGCTGGCCGAGGAACGGGAGCAGGCGGTGGAAGCGCACCTGGGTGACTGCGAACGCTGCGTCGCGCAGGCGCAGCAGTATCATCGGTTCGTGGCGCTCTGGGAGCAGTGGACGCCCGAGGCGCACGGCGCGGCGCATCTGCTGGCCCGCGCGCAACGGGCGCTCGTCGAGGCGCAGGCCGCGCGCGGAGAATGGAACGAGCGTCTGGCCCGGTGGGCGGACCGGTGGCGGGGCCGCGCGGAGGCGGTGGTGCGCGTGGTGATGGAGGCCCCGGAGCAGGCCTCGCGCCTGGTCACGGAAGGTCTGGAGCCGCTCCTGCGAGAGGGGGCGACGCGGCGGTTCGCGCTGCTCCCTGAGCCGATCCGGGTGCGCGGCGCCGAGGGGGAGGAAGTGGCCGCGACGATTGCCATCGCCCCTGGGGCTCCGGAGGTCCGGGTGACCGTGGACGGACAGCAGCGGGAAGTCGTGGCGGTCGTCACGCCGCCGGCCGCGGGCCGGGCCGCGCCGCTGGTGATGCTGATCCCGGACGACCCGGCGATAGAGGTGAGGATCGGCGAGCCCCGCCCGGAGGTAGGGTCCCCAGAGTTGGTAGCGCGATTTGAGCATCTGCCCAAGGGCGGGTACGTGGTCGCGCTGGAGCCAGAGGAGTAACAGCCTGAACGCGGAGGTGGGAACGCATGAGAACGCGCGTCGTGGCGGCAGTGGTCTTGTTCGCCGGCCTCGTGGCGATGTCGTTGTCCGGGTGCGGCGGCAAGCGCGCCCGGGAGATGTCCTATCGCTTTGACTATGACAAGCAGGGGCGTCTGACCTGGCGCGCGGACGGGGCCGGGCGATACTTGCAGTACTCCTATGACCGGGAGGGCCGGCTCGCCTCGGTGAAGACCCGCGAGGGCACGGTGCGCGCCGCCTACGACGCCGCGGGCGATCTGACCTCCCTCTCCCAGCGCGCCGGCAAGAACGAGTTCGCCTACGATCCCTTCGGCCGGCTGACGACGGCCACCTATCGCTTCAGCCCGGAACGGCGGGTCGAGTACCGGTACGACCCCTGGGGACAGGTGGCGGGACTGAGTCTCATCGCCGACGGGCGGACCCTCTACACGGTCACCTATGAGTACGACCTGATGGGCAATCTGCTGGCCGTGGACGACGGGCAGGGACGCATCGAGTATGCCTACGATCCCGCCCAAGCCCGCATCGTTCGCCGCCTGCCCAATGGCGTGATCACCACTTTCAGTTTCTCGCCGACCTCGGAGTTGGTCTCGATTCGTCACGAGCACGCCACCGGCGGACTGCTGGCGGAGTACCGCTACGCGTACGATGCGACCGGTCACGTCACTTCGGTGCGCGAGCTCACTCCCCAGGGCGAGAAGGTGTTTCACTACGAATGGGACGGCCGCGGTTACCTCGCCGCGCTCCGCCCGGAGGGAGGCGCGGCGCAATCGTACACCTACGACGTTATGGGCAACCGTGTCACGCGCCGCGAGGGAAACTCAACGCTCACCTACACCTATGACAAGTGGGGTCGGCTCACTCAGTGCGGGCAAGACTGGGAGCGGTACGACAAGTCGGGCTATCCCACGACCGTCCGCGAGGGCGGCCGCGAGATGAAGCTCTCCTGGGCCGCTGATGGCCGCCTCCTCCAGGCGCGCCTCGGCCGCCAGAAGCTCGACTACCAGTACGACGGCCTGGGGAATCTGGTGTCTCGCCGCGTAGGCGATGAGGTGACCGACTACCTGCCCAGCCCGCTGGCCTCGGGAGTTAGCCTGGCCGAACTGGATGGAAGCGGACAACTGAAGTCCGTCTACCTCTATGGCGATGGACTGCTGGGCCGGCGAGACGCGGACGGTCAGATGCGCTACTTTCTGGAGGACGGGTTCTCCTCCCTCCGCCAGGTGGTGGATCGCGCGGGCCGCGTGGTGGGCGGCTGCGACTACTCTCCCTTCGCGGAGATCACGCACGCGTGGGGCGAGCAGTCGGGGGGATTTCGAGCCGCGGGAGAGTGGCAGGACCCGCTCACCAGGTATTGGATGATCTTCGGCCGGGTCTACGACGCGGCCCAGGGGCGCAACCTGGGACCGGATCTACTGAAGGGAGACCTGCTGCAGCCCGATAGCTTCAACAGCTACGCACATTCGTGCCGCACCGCCGCGTACGCGAGTCCGCGGTGCAACCAGACTCACACCGCCGGCGCCTCCAGCTACGATCCCTCCCTCTGGCGCGAGTTCTTCCGCGGCCTCCCGCAGTCCATCGCCCAGAACGCCGCCGCCACCGTGGACTTTTGGCGACCCAGCAACCTCGCCGCCGGCTTCCGCTACGGCTGGGAGGACCGTCCGACGCCGGGAACGTTCGCCGACCAGGCCGAGCGAGCCGGCGGCCCAGTGGCGCGCAAGGCCGTGCAGTTCGCGCTCGGCCAGGGGCTGCTCACGGAACTAGAACTGGCGAGCGGCGGTCTGTTACCAAAGTTCGGGCTCCGGGGACCCTTCGTGCATCTGGCCGCGGGGGAGCGGGCGGCCGGTGGCGCGGTCCACCTCGGCGTCGCCACCGAGGCCGGAGGGAAGGCGCTGCTCCACTTCTACCCCAGCCGGCTCTTCGTCTCATTGGGTAAGGGCATATCGCTTCCCTATGGCCTGCTATCTTTCCTACCCGACTGGCAGGAGGACGAGAAGCGCAAGTACCGCCCCAGCAATGGTGGCGGACCCGGTGGTGGCGGTGGCGGCGGCGGCCCTGGCGGGGGAGGGCCGGGGGGCAACCCCTTCGGCCCCGGTGGCACGTTCTGTTCGCCGCTCTCCGGGGGCGGGCCGGGAGGCATTGACCTCAACGTGGTGGCGCGCCTCGCCGGCGGGCTGGGCCAGATCGTCGGGGCGGTGTACGATCCGAAGACCCGGCGCGTGGTGTTGGTGGGGGACGACCGCGTGTCTCTCCCACCCCTCAACCTGGGCGACCTGGCGGTGGCGCTGAACTGCGCCCAGTCAGGCCAGCAGCCGATGTTCTCGCTCGATCCGGCCGACCCCCACAACCCGAAAGGCCCGCGGCTGAAGTGCGTGTACTACGGACCAATTGAGGACACCTCCTTCGGGGAGGCGATGTTCCAGGCCGACTGGCTGCTGAAGGCCTACTCCTTCGGCGTGGACGGAGAGGGCCAGGAGTTTCACTCCCGCGTCCCCGGGTTCCAGAGCATCTTCGACCTCAGCTTCGCCCACCCCCACGGCCAGGGGGAGACGTGGATGCGCTTCTGGATCACCTGCGACGAGGCCACGCTGGGAAGGTCGGGGAACAGCCTCCGGTTCGACCACGTGCGGATGAAGGTGAACACGGAGCAGATGTGGCAGGCCAAGCACGGCAATCTGGTGTCCTCCGGGGGGAAACAGGATCCCGTCGCGGCCAGCTACGCGGACTTCTTCACCCAGCACTACGACGCGTTCAGCGAGGAGCAGCCCGCCTTCGCCGGA
>CAZUGW010000029.1:0-5688 GCA_964620055.1 uncultured bacterium | reverse complement strand
CAAGCAACTCGCTTGCGCCATGGCGCTGGCCAACTGGCTGAACGATCAGCACGTCCCGCTCGATCTCTCCTGGGTGGAGCAACACGCCAACCCGCAGTTCAACACCCCCGAGGAGGTCGGGGCGCTCTCCGGCAGCAAGACAAAGGAAAAGACAACTGCTACCTATTATAGCAAACAAACGGTATGGCTGTTCGGAGGAGTGGATCTTGGCGTCAAGCCGACCTTTGTCGCGAACGACCCCGGGGCGGGCGCGCTGGGAGGCGCAGTGGGCGGTGCGCTGGAGAAAGCGCCGGGCTCCCCCACGCTCACCGTCCCCTTCCAGGGGCGGAACCTGCGCGGCCTGGTGCTCCCGATCACGGCGGAGGGCGCGGCCCTGTGGAAGTCCGGCGAGATGCGGGGTCCCGACGGGACCGTCTATCGTTACGACGCGTCGTTGCGGGTGAACAGCCTCCACCGCCCTGACGGCACGGAGGCGAAGCTCGCCTACGATTCGGGAGGCAAACTCACCGGGGCCGAGGTGACCTCGCCGGACGGTCGGCTGATGGGGAAGATGACTCCGGCCGGTTCGGAGATGAACGTCTCCAGCCCGGCCGGCGACAAGTTCGACTATCGCTGGGATGGCGCGGGATGGCTCGACGAGGTGCGGATCAACAATCGGCCTTTCGTTCGGTGCCGGCACGATCGCGCGGCGAACCGGAGCACGCTCGACTATGGGGCCTACCGCGAGGAGCTGACCTTCGATCCGCAGGGACGGCTCATCTCCCGAGACGTGGCCCCGGTCACCCGCGCGGGGGGGACGCGCGGCGCGGCCCGCGCGGCCTATGACGCCGACGGCCAGCTTGCCAGTCTGGAGATCCCGGGGCAGGGCCAGTTGCGCGTCACCCGCAGCGGCGGCGATGTCACTAGCCTAGTGGGGCCGTGGAGCCAGGTGCGCTACGACTATGACGGTTCGCACCACCTCACCGGCGTCGCCTTCGGCGACGCCTCCGCGCGGTTCGCCTACCAGGGGGAGGAGCTGGCCTCCGCGGAGTGGAGCAAGGGCGGCGAGGTGCTCCGCGCCCGATTCTCCGGCGGCCGCCTCGTGGAGGCGGAGGGGCTTTCGGGATCGGCCCTCTCCTATGACTACGATCCCCAGGGACGCCTGGCGCGCGCCAGCGAGTCCGGGGGCGGAAGCGCCCAGTATACCTATGACGACCACAACCGAATCCGTGGCCTCACCCTCCCTGGCGGCGGGAGCCTCGAGTATCGCTACACCTCCCCCCGCGCGCGGAGAGGCGAGGCCGCCGACCCGGGCGAGTTGCAGATGATCATTCGCCACCCGGAGAACGCGCGGCGACGGGGAGAACTGCCCGCGGAACAGAGGCCGCCCGGCCTGGTGCGGCTGGCGCGACGGCCCAGCTTCGCGCCGGAGGAGGTCGCCTGTCTTCCTCGCCCTCGGTTCCAGGTGGAGGCGGAGGCGGCGGCGTGAGCGAGGAGCGAGCGCGCGAGGACAGAACCAGCGACGGCGTGGCGCCGCCGCTGATTCCGCGGGAGAGGGAGACGAATCTGGATGAGGAGGGCCCGGCGCCTCCTTACCGTCCCGGGGACGTGATCGCCGGCCATCTGGAGGTCAAGCAGTGCTGGCGCGGGGGGATGGCCTGGGTGTTCGTGGTCTTCGACCGCCGGGATGGCGTGCCGCGGGCGCTCAAGACGTTCCTGTGGGAGGGGCTGGCGGACGCCCGACGCCGCGCCCGGTGGGCGCGGGCGTTCCAGGAGGAGATCCGGATCTGGACGGCGCTGGGCAGTTGCCCGACCCTCGTGCAGGCCCGGTGGGCCCAGGTGCTGGAGGGACGGCTCTTCCTCGCCCTGGAATACGTCCCTCCTCCGCCGTGGGATCCCGACGGCGTTCCGCGCTCGCTGCGCGACTACCTGCTGGGCGAGCCGCTGCCGGAGGACCGACTCTGGCGGTGGGCGCTCGAGTTGTGCCACGCCCTGACCTTTTTCCACCGCCAGGCCACGCCCAACCGCGCCTTCCCGTGCCATGGGGACCTGAAGCCGAGCAACGTGATGATCACCCCGGAGCTGGGGGTGAAGGTGACGGACTTCGGGGTGGCGGCCTGTCTCTCACTCGCCCCGCAGGAGATCGGCCCGGAGACGCCTCGCGGAGCCGGGAGAAGGCTGCCCGGCACGCCCGGATACCTTTCCCCCGAGCAGTACCAGGGACTCGCTGATCTGGACGCGCGGAGCGATGTCTACAACTTCGGGTTGGTGCTGCACCAGATGGTGACCGGCTCCCCGATCCCGCCGTTCGTGGAGAGCTCTCCGGCCGATCCTGACGCGACCTACCGGCGCCAGGGCGCGGCGCCGCCTCCCGCGCTCGCCCCTCCGCTTTGGCCCCTTCTCGCGCGCTGTCTGGCCTTCGACCGCGACCAGCGCTACGGCAGTTTCGATGAGCTGGGCGAGGAGCTGGCCCGCGCCTACGAGGCGAAGTTCGGAGAGAAGTTCAGGCCTCCCGCGCCCGAGCCGACCGAGCTCTGGGAGCGGGAGAACCGCGCCAGCACACTGGTCACCCTGAGGTTATACGAGGAGGCGGCCGCGGAGGCGGCGGGCGTGCTGCAGTCCGCGCCGGATTCCGTGGCCGCGCTGAACGTAATGGCGGCCGTGCATGTCGCGCGCGGCGAATACGAAATCGCCCAGCGCTACCAGACTCACGCGCTGCGCCTAGCGGCGGAGGATCCGCGCCTGCTCTGCAACCAGGCCGCGATCTGTCTTCGGCAGGGAGACCCTGCCTCCGCGCGGGAGCATTACACACGCGCCCTGGCCCTGGACGGGGCCTTTGCCGAAGCCTATGCCGGGCGCGCCCGCGCTTCTCTCGCCCTGGGTGAGCAGCAGCATGCTCTGCGCGATCTCGATCGGGCCATCGTGCTCCGCCCCCGCGAGGCGCGCGTGAGGTTCGCGCGCGGCCTGCTTCACCAGGATCTGGGCCTGCTCGCGGAGGCCCTGGGAGACTTGCAGGCCGCAGCCGAGCTCGATCCGACGTCGGCCGAATACCAGAGCGGCCTAGGGGGCGCGCGCGTCGCCGTCGGGCAGGACGAGGAAGCGGAAGCGCGGTTCTCCGCCGCCATCGGCCTGGAGCCGGAGGTGGCCGAGCACTGGAGCAACCGCGGTAACACCCGCGCGGCCCAGGGCCGGCTGGAAGAAGCGCTCTCCGACTACTGTCACGCGCTGGGCCTGCAGCCCGAGCTGGCCGACGCGTGGCTGAATCGCGCGCTCACCGAGGAGGGGCTGGGTAGGCAGGAGGAGGCGGCCGCCTCGTATCGAGAGTTCCTCGGCCATGCCTCGCCCGACGATCCTGCGGTGGCCGACGTCCGGCAGCGTGTCGCGGCACTGGCGCCAGAGGGGCCGCGGCCATGCTGATCGTGATCCGCGCCCCGGTGGAGGTGGTGGAACAGGTGGAGGCCGCGGCGCGCGCCTTGGCGCCTGACCAGGACGAGATCACGATCGGACGGGGGTCCGCGGGCCAGACGCAGCCGGACCTCGATCTGGGGTTCGAGAGTTCGGTGTCGCGGCGCCACGCGCGCGTGTGGCGTCAAGACGGAAGATGGTGGATCGAGGATGTCGGGAGCAAACACGACACCTTCGTCGCCGGGGTCGAGATCAAAGGCAAGGGGCCTGTTCCCCTGGAGCCTGGCATCGAGATCCAGATCCAAAGCACCGTGCTGGCGCTGGCGCCGCCGCACTGGCAGCGCCTGCGGCGCGGTCCCCTGGTCCTGGACCTGGAGTGCGCCCCGGTGCTTAGCGCCTCCCTCCAGGACCGAGATCTCCCCTTCGTTAGCCGCCTCGTCGCGCGCAACTGGGGGATCGCCCCGTGGCCCGGCGGCGAGGTGCGCGTGCAGGTCCCCGGGTGCGGCGCCACCAATCTTCTGAGCGCGCCGCCGCTCCCCCCGGGCGAATGCATCTCTCTCCTCCCGGCAGACTTCCACTTCGACCAGAGCGAGGTGGAGGATCGGGTGGAGCCGCGCCGCGCGCCGCTCCACGTGTTGCTAGACGGACAGCGCCTGGACCAGGGCGACCTCACCTGCTGGGCCCTCGCGTATAACGAATGGCCCTATGCTCATGAGCATTGGCGCTTGCTGGCGCGCTTCTCCCTGCCCAACCATCCTCTGGTGGAACAACTCGCGCACGACGCGGGAGGCGGGCGCGGCGAACCGACGGAGGCGCTCCGCGCGGTCTATGAGCACTTGGCGAAGCACTGGCGCCTGGAGTACCGCTACGAGTCGCCGCACTGGGACCCGGACACGCAGAAGATCCGCCTCCCCCACCAGGTGCTGCTTGATCCGGTGGGCCGCGCCGGGTGCGGCACCTGTCTCGATCTCGCCCTCCTGTTCTCCGGCTGCCTCGAGCAACTCGAGTGCCATCCCCTGGTGGCGATCATCGAAACCCGGCATTCCCGCCACGCGTTGATTGGCGGATGGCGGCGCCCTCGCCCCAGCCTCCTGCCCGTGGTCACCGACCCCGGACGCGTGACTCAGGGCGCGGTCTGGGTGGATCCCGCAGGCTGCGCGCGAGGGGAGACGCCGACTCTGAGTTTCGCCGAGGCCACGGAGTCCGCGGAGCGTTTGTTGGCGGAATGTCGTCTGCTCTTCGCCCTCGATGTCGCGGCGGCGAGGCGGTGCGGCCTACTGCCTCTGCCGTTCGCGGGGGAGCCGAAGCTGGACGCCCAGACGACCTGGGTCCTGGTGCGGGCGGAGGAGCACGCCCGCACCATCGGCCCGCATCCGTGTGGGACCAGGCAACTGCTCATCGGCCTGTTGAGCCTGCCGGGCGGATCGGCCCGGCAACTGTTCGCCCAGGCCGGCCTGGACCCCGACGCGGCCCTCCACGAGATCGAGCAATTGCTTCAACAGCGGCCCGGTGGAGAGGGCGATCCCGGGCAGTTCACCGGCAATGCCCGGAAGGCGCTGACGCTGGCGCGCGAGCGCGCCAAACGCCACGGCTCTCCCGTGGCAACTGAGCGCCATCTGCTCCTGGCCGTCCTCGAGACGGCCGGCGGAGCTCTCGAGGACGCGTTGTACAGACTCGGGCGGAGCCGGCTGGAACTGCTGGACATGGCCCGCGCCAGGTTCGCCGGGGGCACCCTCCACTCGAGCTACTGACCGAACTTTGCGGGCCGCACGCCTCGCCGCCTCCCCCTGCCTCCCTCGTCTCCTCGCACCTCGTTCCGCCCCGGGCGCGGGAATTCGCGTCTAAGCTGCGAGAAACGCGCCTCCTTCCTCACTTCTCAGTGAAAGGAGGTGGGCGCGCGGGTGAGGCGGGGCGAGATCGTTGCACGAGATCAGGAGGAGAAGATGACGATGACAACGATAGCGATGGAAGGTTTGATGGGTTTGCTCGGGCTGGGGGTAGTTGCGGCCGTGCTGCTGCGGCTGCTTCCGGCGATCACCAAGCGGAGCGTGCTGTCCCGCGGGTTCATCGAGCGGGCCAAGGGCGCCTTGCCGCGTTGGGAGGAGAAGATCGCGGAGGACGGGCATGTGGTCCAAGCGCTCTTCAACCGGATGCACGCGGAGGACGCGGCGACGCACGTGCTGGGGTTGATCGGGTTCGTGAGCTGGCCGGTCCTGGTGGCGCTCAACTGCGTCATCCTGGGCCAGATCATGGAACTGTTCGTGCCGACGTCACTGGACTACTGGCAGTTGCCGTTGCTCGGGG
>CAZUGW010000028.1:9956-16681 GCA_964620055.1 uncultured bacterium | reverse complement strand
TAGGACATTTTCGCTCTGCAGTTAGCATGTGACAAAATCGCGTTGCATCTACAGACTGTCAACGGCCTGTTGTCAGAGATTGACACATCATGCTAGAATGCCTCCGCCCGATGGTCATCGGCCGGAGCACTGCCGATCCGGTTTCTCATGGAACGTGCCAGCCCTATCTCACAAATGCATGTCAAAAAGAAACCTGACAGAAAACGCGTGTTTGTGTTGACACGGGTCATTCTGGTGGTATACTCCTCGTAGATAACCTCCCTGCGTTTGCATGGCAACCGCAGGACTTATGACCTCCTGAGGGTTGGCGTCAGCCAACCCTCAGATTCTTCGAGGGGACCCTTGGATCGCGTTGCTATCTTCATCGACGGCAGCAACTTCTACCATGCCCTCAAGACGGCGTTCGGCCGCGCGTCCCTCAAGTTTGACCATCTGGGGCTAGCACTTACGAATCGTCTCCCAGATCGCCGTCTTCTCCGGGTGCACTACTACAACGCTGCCTACGATCAAGGCACTGACCCCGACGCGTACAGGAAGCAGCAGAAGTTCTTCGGGGCGCTCCGCCGGACACCCTATCTCACCCTGTGTTTTGGACGACTTGAGCGCAGGATGATGGATTGGAGTGGGCTGGGGGGAGATGAGCGCGCCAAACTGGAAGAGATACTCGGCAGAGGACTTCCCGATCACACCTATAGCGAAAAGGGCGTGGACGTGCAACTCGCCGTGGACATGGTCAAGCTCGCGGTTGCCAACACATATGATGTGGCGATCGTCATTAGCGGAGATGGGGACTTTGCCCCAGCAGTGGAGTTTGTCAAACTGCAGGGGAAACACGTTGAACTGGGCAGAGTCACGGGGACCCCGTGTGAACGCCTGCGCGATGTCCGCGATGTCGAGATCGAGATTGACGCCACGATGCTTAATCCCTGTTGGATATAGTCTTTCCCCTCTTTCTCCCCCGCTGTCTCCTGCTCCCCTTCACATTCAAACTGACCCACTACCCGCAGTCTCGGTGTGACCCCCTTTCGTTGGTCAAGCGGTGTCTGTCCGCCTACGGCGGACGGCACAAGGCCGGATTGATCCCTCCCCCTCCCTTCCCCTTCGCTCCGCTCAGGGTCAGGGTCGGGGTCGGAATGACAACCTTTAGTTTTCTTGTTTACCCAGACTTCCCAGTCACACCGGTTGGGGAGATGGATTTCGCGGGCCGGCGACGAACAAGGTATCTGTTCATGCTTGCGAGAGGTCGAGGGGCGATGAGAGTGTGGTTGCGGTTGGTGCTGGCGGTGGGGGCAGCGGGGTTGCTGAGAGGCACAGGCGACGCGCAGGTGGAGGCCTCGGCTTCCCTCGGCCCCGGGCTGTCCCGCGCGCTGTCACAACTGCCCCCGGTGGTGGGCAAGCCGGCCCAGTATCAGCGGAGGGGCACCGAGAACATCTATCGGATCGCACGGCGCTATGGGGTGAGCGCGACCGCGATCCACAACGCCAATCGCGGCGGGTTGAACGCGGGGAACGAGACGCTGGTCTTGCCCACCCAGCACCTCGCGCCCCTCTCACGAGCGGAGGGCGTGGTGATCAACCTCGCCGAGCGGAATGCTTATCTCTATCGGGAGGGGTGCCCGGTCAAGGTCTTCCCCATCGCCATCGGACGGCGGGGCTGGGAGACGCCGACGGGCGACTTTCACATCGCCAGCAAGCGCAGGAATCCGACCTGGTTCCCACCCAAGTGGGCGAAGGAGGAGGAGCCGGTTCCGCCCGGGCCGGACAACCCTCTTGGCGACCGCTGGATGGGGCTGTCCATCCCCGGGTATGGGATGCACGCCACCAACGCCCCGGCCTCGGTGGGGCGATATGCCTCGCACGGTTGCATGCGGATGTACCCGGAACACGCCCGGGAACTGTACGACCTGGTGCGCGTCGGCACGCCGGTGAAGATCGTCTACCAACTCTTCTCGCTCGGCTATGCGCCGGAGGACGGGATCGTGTATCTCGCGCATCACCCCGACCCCTATCAACTCGGCGACGCGACGACGGCGGAGGTGCTGGAGCAGCTTCGGGCTTACGGCCTGGCCCAGGTCGCGGACACGAAGGCGATCGCGGAGGCTTTGGCGCAGCCGATGGGGATTCCGGTCCCCGTGGTCGGGTCGCGCGTGACGGTGACAGTGGGGGGGCGCGTGGTGAGGTTCGCCCTCAACCCGACGCCCGCGGGGGAGGACTGGCTGGCGCCCGCGGGTCCGCTGGCGGAGGCAATGGGCGCGCGGCTGGAGATCGGGCCGGGAGGGTGTTACGCCGCGCTGGAACGCGGCGGCCAGCGTCTTCTGCTCACCCCGGATCGGCCCGACGTCGTGGTGAACGGCGCGCTGCACACGCTCGCGACGCCGATGCGCCTCGCCGCGGGCTATCCCATGATTCCCGTCAAAGAGATCGCCACCGCGCTCGGCGCGTCGGTGGGCTGGGACGGGGAAACGCAGACGATTCTGATCTGGGACGGGCTGAACTCAGCGCTGCCGCCGGCGCGGGTCGGCGCGGAGTGAGACCGTCAGTGTAACAGCCAGAGCAACACCGACAGCGTGACGAAACTCGCCACCGTGGAGGTGAACACCGCGGTGGCCACCAGGCGGGGCCGCGCGTCGAACTCGGTGGCGTAGATCGCCATGTTGATCCCCGTGGGCATCGCCGCCATCAGGATCGCGATCTTCGCCGCCAACCCGTGCAGGCCCAGCAGCAGCACCAGGCCGAAGGCAATGGCCGGCGACACGAAGAGGCGGATTACGTTCGGGAGGATCACCTGGGGCAGATGATCCCCCACCTGCGCGCGCACCTTGGCGAGTTGCATCCCCAGGAGCAACTGCGACACCGGGATCACGGCGCGGCCGATGAGTTGCACCGGGTCCTCAAGAAAGACGGGGAGGTGGAGGCCGACCACCCGCATGGTAAGCGCCACGGCGGCCGCGTACATGGTCGGGAGAGTTAGCACCGTGCGGAAGGCCTGCGTCTGCGTTCCGATGTGCCGGCAGGCGTAGTACACCGCAATCACGTTGGAGATGGTGTTGATGCACAGCACCCAGATCACCGCCCAATCCAGCCCCGAGTCGCCGAACGCGTAGAGCGCGACGGGCATCCCCATATTGCCCGCGTTCATGAAGAGGGTCGTCATCATCAGGTAGCTCTCCTGCCTCCGGTCGTAGCGGCGGGTGAGCGTGACCCCCTTGCCGATGAGCCAGATGGAGAGCAGCAGACCGAGGTTCACGCCGACGAGTGGCAGGGCCGTCCGCACCGTCAGCGTGGTGGTGAGCAGGGAACTGAAGATCAGCGCGGGCAGGAGAACGTAGATGGCGATGGTGGCGAGGATGCGGACGTCCGCGGGGCGCCAGCGCTCCAGCAGGTAGCCGATAGCGACGGTGAGCAGGATCGGGAGGACGGGCGTAGGCATGGGAGGTTGGTTTCGTCCCCGCCCGCGCTCGCTCCTCTCGCCGCGCCCGCTACAGGATCGTCTCGCTCTCCAGCAACCGCGTCGCCCGCGGCATCCAGGGATAGAGGTCCAGGGCCTGCCGGAGGGCGGCCTCGGCCTCCGCCTGCTTGCCCTGGGCCTTCAACGCGAGACCGATGAAGAACTTGGCCGCCACCTCGTCCAGGTTGGTCTCGCCTTGCAGCCGCGTGACCAGGTCAGACAGCTCCTTCTCCGCCTCCTCGGCGCGGCCGAGTTTACGGAGGGCGAGCGCGCGATAGACCGTGAGATCGGGCGCGTGGGTGCCGTAGAAATGGGCGAGATCGCCGGTGTAGTGCGGCAGTTCCGCGGCCGCCTCCTCCCAATGGCGTTTCGCCGAGTCGAGGTCGCCGACGGCCTCGTACCCGACGCCGACGCACCACTGGGAGCGCGCGTCGAGCCTCCGTGCGTGCCGGCCGATGCGGAGGTTCGTCGGGTACTCGAGCGCGTGCTGGAAGCTCTCCAGGGCCTCCGCGTGCTCGCCACGATCGAACCGCTCCGCCCCGAGGCCGAGGTTGACGTTGACCCAGAGGCCGCGCATCCCGAACTCGCCCTCCCAGCGGTGATAGGTGTGGGTGCGCAATTCGTCGCGCGCGCGGTCCCACTGGGCGAGGTCAATGCAGGCGTCAATCTGCGCCGCGGCGATGGTGCCCCGGCGCTGCACGTTCCACGGCGCGTCGTCCAGCGCGGCCAGGCGGATCTCGGGCGAGGTGCGCGTGGCGCGCAAGACTTCGTTCAACTCGAGGTAGGGCCGCACGTCATCGGGCGAGAACCCGACGGCGCGCCGCAGCCACGATTCGGCTGCAGGGAGGTCCTGCTTTAGGTCGCGCTGCGCCCAGCCGAGGTTGCGGAAGAGGACGTAGGAGTCCTCCAACCCGGCCTGCACCGCGGCCTCCCACTCCGCCAGGGCCTCCTCGCGGCGTCCCTGCGCGTAGAGCAGCAGACCGAGGTAGTAATGCGCCGAGGCGTCGCGCGCGTCGGCGGAAATGGCGTCGCGCAGGGCCGTCTCCAGTTCCCAGTGATACGGAAACACGTACTTGAGCGGGAGCGACTTCGCGGTAGCGCGATGCTCGGCCGCCTCCTTCATCAGTCCCTGGGCCTCCCTCCAGGAGGCCAGCGCGTAGTGGACCAGCGGGCTGCCGTTCACGGCCTTCACCTGCTCCGCGCCGACCTGCAGCACGTCCCGCGCCTCGTCCACCATCCCGACATCGGCGTAGTCCATCGCCAGCTCCAGCCAGGCGTCGGCGTCGGCCGGGAGCATCTTGACCAGGGTCTTGAGTTGCTGGGTGGCGAGACGTTCCTTCTCGAGGACGAGGGCGCAGAACCGCGTCTCCATCAGGGCCAGGCGGTCCAGCGCGCCGGCCGAGTTGGCGGTCTCGAGCACCTCCAGCCCCACCTCGGCCAGGCCGCTCCGCCGCAGGGCCGCCGCCAGCAGGCAGCGCGCGCGCAGATCGTCCACGGTGCAACTGTCCGCGGCGGTGAGGATCTCCACCGCCGCCTCCCAGTCGCCGCGCGAGGTGACGAGGCAGCCCAGCTCGATCCGCGCGGCGTGGGCGAAGGCGGGATCGTGCGCGGCCTTCCACAACTCCGTCTCAGCCTCCTCCGCCCGCCCCGCGCGCCGCAGCGCGATCCCGAGGTAGTAGGACACTTCCGCGCTCTCGGGCGCGAGGGCCGCGGCCGCGGAGAGCAGGTCCACCGCCTCCTGCGGTGTCGCGAGAGTCGCCATGCGGCCGAGGGCGATCTTTGCTTGCAGACAGGAGGCGTCTTTCTCCAGCACCTGCTGGTAGAGCTTCCGCGCCTCCTGGGTCTCCCCACCCTGCTCGGACTTCACGGCCTGGCGGAGCAGATCGCCGGCCGTGGGCGGGTCGGCGGGATCGGGGGTCTCGCGCAGCGGGGTGGTGCGCGGGGGCTGTTCCTCGCGGTAGCGGATGATCTCTCGCCCTGCCGCGTCGAGCACGCTCACTGTCAGCGGGCCCTTCCACTTCGCCGACCGCGGCACGTTCAGTCGCAGCGGCTGGTCGGGACCGAGGTCGGCGCGT
Source organism: uncultured bacterium (assembly GCA_964620055.1). Classification (GTDB taxonomy): domain Bacteria; phylum Armatimonadota; class Hebobacteria; order Hebobacterales; family Hebobacteraceae; genus CAZUGW01. The sequence goes on along the minus strand of CAZUGW010000028.1, from coordinate 11,158 downwards.
CGCTCCTGCACCACTTTGTCACCGGAGAGCAGGCGCACCTGCGCGCCGGGGAACGGTCGCGTCGCGAGCACGCCGCAGTCCACCGCGCCGTTCTCCACCACCAGCCGCACCGCGGCCTCCTGGTTCGCCCAGGCGAACCCGCCGGTGCCCTTCACCGCATACCAGTGCTCCGTCCACTGGAGCGTGTGGTGCGGGGGGAACAGGCGATACGTGCCCTGGTCCACGAATCGCCCGCTCTGAATCTCGCAGTACGGCCCGTCGCCGTCGCTGAGAATCCCGGACCAGGTGCGCCCCTCCTCCGACGTGCCCCAGGTGAACATCTTCTTGCCGAAGGAGTCGTGGACATCGGCCACGTGGCAGACGCCGAAGTCCAGATCCGGGTAGTAGACGCCGAAGAAATCCTCCAGGCCGTTGAGGGCGAAGACGTCGCATTGCCGCTCGTAGGCGTCGTAGGTGGCCATATCCCGCCCCTCATCGGTGGGCCAGTCGTAATGGCCGCCCCAGGTGCGAACCCGGGTGCAGGGGTAAACCATCCGCATCCCGAAGCGGGCCGGCACCGCCGCGTTCGCCCAGTAGTAGTATGGGTGCGGGAGCGCGGTGCGATTGGAGAGGCGGATCTCGGTCTCGATCAGGCTGGACTCCGGCCGCAGACGGACGCCCACGGCCCAGGACATGCGGTAGCGCTTCTCCACGTTCCCGATCCAGGCCGTGGCAGCGCCGTCCTCTTCCATTACCAAGCGACCGTCCACCGGTGCGACGGTGGTGACGGTATGGCCCTTGGGGAAGTTGAACTCGATCCCGCCGCTGATCCAGGCCCCGCGCAGTGCGATGAGGCCGGGCTTCACCACGTTATTGCGGTAGAAGATCTCCCGCCCGGTCTGCTTATCCTGGGCCGAGTAGAGGTGACCGCCCAGTTCCGGGAGCACGATCACCTTCACATACTCGTTCTCCAGCACCAGCGCGTGGTACTTCACAGGCCGGGCCTTGTCCCCGATGTCGTCCATCATAGTGTAGGGATAGACGTCCCAATACCCGCGGCGCTGGAACGGGGGATTCGGATCCTCGGGACCGAGGACATAGGTGGGGATTTCGATGGTTTCCGGGTAACCCTGAACTGCCACGACTCTTCCTTTCCTTCGTTCAGGAAGGGCACGACATGTCGTGCCCAGTCTGCTATAGCGCGCCGAGGCCTTGGGGCACGA
>CAZUGW010000028.1:0-9856 GCA_964620055.1 uncultured bacterium | reverse complement strand
GGGCACGACATGTCGTGCCCAGTCTGCTATAGCGCGCCGAGGCCTTGGGGCACGACATGTCGTGCCCAGTCTGCTATAGCGCGCCGAGGCCTTGGGGCACGAAAGGTCGTGCCCAGTCTGCTATAGCGCGCTGAGGCCTTGGGGCACAAAAGGTCGTGCCCCCACGTCTGGCGAGAGCAGGGCACGACATGTCGTGCCCCCACGTCTGGCAAGAGCAGGGCACGACGTGTCGTGCCCCTACAGCAGGTGCTTCAGAAAAGCTAGATTCTTTGCCGCGTTTCCGGCGGGATCGTCGCCGGCCTCGGTCTCCAAGATCAGGTAGCCGTCGAAGCCGACGCCCTGGAGGGCGGCGAGCAGGGCCGGGAAGTCAAGTTTGCCCGCGCCCATCTCCGCGCCGATCTCCTTCATGTGCACCTGGAAGATGCGGTCGCCGAGTTTCGCAATCTCGCTCAGGTTGTCGAAGCCCTGATAGGCCGCGTTGCCGACGTCGTAGTAGACGCCGAGGTCGGGCGAGCCCACCGCGTCTATCACCGCGCGCATCTGCTCGGCCGAGCGGCCCTTCCGGCCGACGCTCTCCATTCCTACCCGCGCCCGGCATCCCCAACTGTCGGAGAAGGCGGCGGTGAGTCCGTCACGCCAGAGGGCGAAGGACTCCTCCTCGCTTTGACCGAGGATCATGGGGAAGAGGATGACGCCCGCGCCCAGTTCATCGCAGAACTGCCGCGCGTCGGCCACCGCCGCCACGCCCTGCGGGTGCGTCTCGGGGTTGGTCATCAGCCCCGCGACGTCGGCCAGGCAGAGCGAGGCAATCTCCACGCCGGTGCGCTCGCGGCGCTCCCGCAGCGCGACGCGCCCCTCCTCGCTCCACATCTCGGTGTCGAGATAGGTGGCGGCCTTCACGTCGAGTTCGACACCGTCGAAGCCCAGGCGCGCGGCCTCGTCAAACAACTCGGCCCACGGCTTGGCCAAGACATTATCCATCGCCCCGATCTTCATCGTCTTCCTCCCCGTGCGCGGCGCTCCCGCCAGTTTCTGACCGCGCGACCCATCCCCTCTCGCTATCGCGCGTAGACCCCGAATTCCCGCGCGGCCTCCTGCATGGCCACGAAGTTCTCGGTGGGGACGCCGGCGTGCACGGAATTGGAGGAGCCGAAGATCAGGCCCCCGCCTGGTTTGCAGACCTCCATCACCCGCCGCACTTCGTCGCGGACCATCTGCGGCGTGCCAAAGGAGAGCAACTGCCCGCAGCTCATCCCGCCCCAGAGCGTAAGATGCGGGAACCGGCGTTTCACCTCCGGCACGTCCATGCCCGCGTCAATGTCAATCTCTCCGTAGCCGTCTATCCCAGAGTTCACGAGGAGGTCGTCGGCGATGGACCACACGTTCCCGTCTGTCCGGAAGAGATAGACCAGACCGTGGCGGTGCGCGGCCGCGGTGAGTTGCTGCAACCGCGGCAGGAGGAACCGCCGGAACATCGCGGGCGAGTAGAGCGGACCTTTCGAGGAGGCGAGATCGCCCCCCGCCCAGAGGCATTCCACGCCCACTCGCGCCGCCACCGGGATCACCAGCAACGCGTGCTTCACATGGCAATCGAGGTAGCGCTCGACCAGGTCTGGCCGCGTCGCGCAGGCCTCCAGCCACTCGGCCCCCGGCGGGATCATCACGTCTCCGCCGCCCACCTTCAAGTAGCGCTCGCCGCCGGCCCGCTGCGCCACAGAGAGCAACTGCTCATAGTTCTCCGGCGACGGCGGCCGCGCGTCGGCCGCCTCCCGCTCCATCTGCTCGACCATCCGCTCAATCGCGGGGACACCCTCGCGCCGAACGGCCGAGTCCACCTCGTCATAGACATCGCTCGCCGCGTCGTAGTGGTAGATGGTCCACCAGCCACTGCTGGCATCTTCGTAGCGGAAGGTGAAGTCGTCCAGCTTTGCGCGCGGCTTCCAGGCGCAGCGCCACGGGATCCCGGCGAGGTCGAAGTCCAGCTCGCGGATCATATCGCCCACGTCGTCGAGCAACTGGGCGACGTACTCCTGCCAGGCCTGCTCGCTCTCCCAACGCGCGGAGGTCTCCTCGAACCGGATCAGGCCGCCGCCCGTGCGCACCCGCCGCCCCAAGACGTCGGAGGCGACGCGGGAGCAGACGGTCTGATCGTAGATCGGCACGCGGTCCGGCTCTATGTGCTGGAAGGCGAGGCGCACGCGTTCTCGAGGGGTCATGGGCGATCTCCGGGAACAGATGCCGTCCTGTTACGGTGTCCCGCGCCGTCGCTCCTCTCTTCGGCGGCAGGTCCGCAGCCGGCCTGTCTCGAATATCCCAGGCGTCAGACGGAGGAGTCTCCATGGCGCGTCGCTACCTCGTGACTCTGCTCTTGCTCGTCGCCTGCGCGCTGCCCGCCGCCGCCCAGTCTCGCAAGGGCGAGTTGCGCGGCGTATGGATGGGCGGCGGGTATGACCGCGACTGGCCCGCGATTATGAAGTCGCTCAAGGACAATGGCTTCAATGCCGTCTTCGCGAATCCGTACATGCTGGGGACCGCGTTCTACCCCAGCAAAGTCCTCCCTGTCGCCCCCGGTGCGAAGCCGGGGCGCGACGAGTTGGCGGAGGCGGTGAAGGCCGCGAGGAAGCACGGGATCGAACTCCACGTGGAGTGGGACAATTGGTGGCTGGAGCCCGTCCCCGAGGAGGTCCGGAAGCAGTACGAGACCGAGGGTCGGGTGATGCGCGACGCGGGGGGGAAGCCGGTTCGCGATGCTCCGCATGACGGCCAGATGGTGGACTGGCTGTGCCCCTCCCATCCTGCTAACCGTAAGCTCGAGAAGGACGCGATGCTGGAGCTGGTGCGCAAGTACGATATCGCGGGGATTCAGCTTGGCTACCAGCGGTTCCTCGGCCCGACCGACTGCTATTGTGACCGCTGCAAGGCCCAGTTCCAGAAGGATACGAAGCTCACGGTGGAGAGCTGGCCCGCCGAGGCCGTGAGCGGCGGCAAGTACGCGCAGGAGTACCAGCGTTGGCAGCAGGGCCTACTGACCTCCCTGGAGAAGGAGATCAGTGAGGAGGCCCATCGGATCAAGCCCGGAATGTGCGTCTCGCGCGCGGCCCAGCCGTGGACGGACGCGGGCCGACACCAGGTCCCCCAGGATTGGCCGGAGGGGGTGGAAAAGGGGTGGCTCGACTTCATCTGTTGGATGAACTACGGGACCGACACCATGCAGGTGGCGAGCCAGACCAGGGCCGACGTGGACCTGACCGAAGGCACCATCCCAATCTACTCCGGCCTGGGTGCGTTCCTGCGGGCAGATGCCGGGCAGCTACGCGAGCAGGTGAAGGTTGCCCGGGAAGGAGGTGCGGACGGATTCGTCGTCTTCGCCCTTGACGCCGGCGAGCTGGACAAGTGTCTCCCCGCGCTGCATGCCAGCGTCACCTCGGCTGACCCCGACCCCATGCCGCACTGGGGACCGCCCTCCACCGTGAGTATTACCGGCCCGGCCGTGCTCGCGCCGTCCGCCGACCGGAAAGTGAGGGCGGCCGGGGCGTTGACCGTGGACCTGAAGCTGGGCAACCCGCCTCCGGAGGCGAACGCCGCGGCAGAGGAGGGGGCAGCGCAGGCCGCCGCGGTTCTCCGCCAGACCACGCAGGGGCGTCAGCCAGTGGGTGGCCTCGATCCCAGCGCGACGGGAACAGGGATGGCCGACGAGACCTACCGCCTCTCCGGGCGCGTGGTGGCCGAAACCCCGAGCGGGGACGTGCTCGCGGTGCTCGGGGCCTTCACCGCGGACTGGCAGTACGTGAAGAAGCTCAACATGACCGCGCCGGCCGGGCCGTTCCGCCTCGCCGTCTATGGCACCGAACAGGTGGGCGAGAGCGCGCGGGAGTTCGTGGTGCGAAGCGAGCTGTTCACCGGGGTGGAAGTGAAGCCGGTCGGCGAAGCGCCGAAAGGCGAGGCCGCGCACGAGAAGATCGCAGGCCTGTTCGCGCAGTTCCTGAAAAGCGTGCCGCCCGAGGACCTCCGCGACCTGGACGCCACCGTCCTGCTGCGGGTGGAGGGCGACGGCGGAGGGGAATGGTGGGTGCGCGCCAAGGAGGGGAAGTGTGAATCGGGTGAGGGGGCGACGAAGGATCCGAATCTGACGATTGCGGCCTCGGCGCAGGACGTGCTGGCGATCGCGCGTGGGGAGGCCGACCCGTATGCGCTGTGGAGCGCGGGGCGGCTCTCGGCCTCGGGCGACGTGGCGCTGCTGACGCGCTTGCTCCCGCTGCTGTGGCGAAGCGGCGGTTCGTAACCGATGGGCCTGGGAGGGTGGGATGGCGAGAAGCGGCGCGCCCTTCGTTGTCACGCTCGCGGCGGTGTTCGCGGTGAGCTGCTCCCCCGGTCACGCGGGGACGATGCGGAGACCGGTGAGGCCCGGCCCCAGCATGCGTGAGTTCGTGCGGCAAAGCGCCACCGAGGTGGGCCGGTACGAGAAGCTCGAACTGACGGTGACGCTGCGGGCCGCCTACTCCAACCCCTTCGACCCCGACCAGATCGCGGTGGAAGGCAAGTTCACTACGCCCTCCGATCACACGGTCGTGGTCCCCGGCTTCTGCTATCAGGGCTTTGCGCGGTCGCGCGAGACGGATGGCAGCGAGACGCTCACCCCGGCCGGCCGCGCCGCGTTCAAAGTGCGGTTCGCCTGGGGCGAGGTGGGGGAGTATCATTTCGTCGTGATCGCGCGCGACCGCATGGGGGCCAGGACGGTGGGACAGGGGCGCTTCTCCGTGCAGCCCTCGGCCGACCGGGGCTACGTGCGCCGCAGCACGGCCGCGCCCCATTACTTCCAGTTCGACTCCGGCGCGTCGTACTTCGCGCTGGGTGAGAACATCTGCTGGCCGAACGATGCGGGGACGTATGCTTACGACGTGTGGCTGAACAAGCTCGCCGACGCGGGCGGGAACTACACGCGACTCTGGCTCGACCCCGACTGGAACGAGCTGGGGCTGGAGAAGTGCTCCCAGGATCCAGGCGACGGGAACGGGCTGGGGCGCTATGACCCGCGGGCCTCGTGGCGGGTGGACTACGTCCTCGACCTCGCCCGACAGCGCAACGTCCGGGTGATGCTATCCCTCCTGTCGTTCAACAGCGTAGACGCGACGGGCGAATATGCTGGCTGGAAGAACAGCGCCTATAACCGCGCCAACGGCGGCCCGTGCGCGCAGCCCGCGGACTTCTTTATCAGTCCCGAGGCCAAGCGCCTGTTCAAGCATCGGCTGCGCTATCTCGTGGCGCGGTGGGGCTGGTCGCCCGCGGTGCTTTCCTGGGAATTCTGGAACGAGGTAGACCTGGCGACCGGGTACGATCCCGCGACCGTGGCCGCCTGGCATGTGGAGATGGCCGGCTATCTCCGCTCCATTGACCCCTGGCGGCACTTGCTCACGACCAGCCTGGCGAACACCGATGGCGATCCCGCGCTCGACTCGTTGGCGCAATTGGACTATGTGCAGTCCCATAGCTACGGCTCGCACGACGTCGCCGCGACCATTGCGCAGGTGACCACCCGGAAGCTGGCGGCCTACGACAAGCCGCACTACCTCGGGGAGTTCGGGATTGACGTATACCCCGACAGTTACGTCTACGACCCCGACGGCATCCACCTTCACAACGGTTTGTGGTCCGCGATGCTGTCCGGCTCCGCCGGCACGGCGATGACGTGGTGGTGGGACAACTACGTGGAACCGCGGAACCTCTACTATCACTTCGCGCGCGCGGCCGCGTTCCTCGCCGATGTGGACTGGGTGCGGGAGAACTACCAGCCCGCCCACGTCGTGAGCGTGCAGTTCGCAGAGGGGACCACGCCGACGTACGCCCCACTCTCTCTCACCCCTGTCGGCGAGAGCTGGGACGAGGGTTCTATCTACAACCAGCCCCACACCTACCCGGTCGGAAACGACGGAGTGGTGACGGGGATCGAGACCATGAGCGCGGTCCAGCACGGCGTCGAGAACCATCCCACCTGGCACAACCCAGCCACGTTCCTGGTGAACTACCCGATCGCAGGCCGGTTCGAGGTCACGGTGAACGGCGTCTCCGGCTACGGGGGCGCGGGGCTCAAGATCACGCGGGATGGTAGCCAGGCGTTGCGCGTGGACTTCCCCGACACCAGGCCCGGCGATAACGAGACCTTGCATCAATATGACGGCGCGTACGGCGTTGACGTCTCCCCTGGCGCGCACACGATTGTCGTCGAGGACTCGGGCACGGACTGGTTCTATGTGAGCTATCGTCTCACCAACTATCTCACCGCGCCCAACCTCCGCGTGATGGCCCTGGCCAATGCCATCTCCGCGCTGGCGTGGATGCCCGATAGAGAGTGCACCTGGTGGACTCTCAACCTGGGCGGGACGCCGACACCGCTCCCGGCCTGCGTGGTCACGCTCGAGGGCTTCACGCCGGGTGAGTACGACGTGCAGCAGTGGGACACGCAGACTGGGACCATCGCGCAGACCACGCACCTCACGTGCTCCGACGGCCGCGTCGTCATCACCACTCCGGCGAACCTGGTGACGGACGTGGCCTACAAGGTCCGGAAGACAGGCTGACGTGCTATACTGGGCGGCAGAGATACGTCACGAATGAACAGGCGTCTGCTGTTGGTATTCGCGCTGGTCGTCGCTGCCGGAATCGTGCGACTCTCGGTCACGGGGCTGGCCAGGCTACATGCCGTCGGGGGCCCACTTGGGGCCGACTCTTCCTCGGAGGTGAAGGCCGGCCCGCCCGCGCCGACCAGCCCCCCCAAGAGTCCTCCGCCCGGCCGACCGTTCGCCGCCACGCCGCTCACCCTCTCCACTGCGACCCCGACGGCCGAGGCGCTGTGCGCCGCGGTGAAGGGGAAGAACGTGGTGATCTGCGTCCTGGACGCAGGGCGCGCCGACCACTTCAGCGCCTACGGCTACCCGCGGGAGACGACGCCGAACTTCGACCGCCTGGCGAAGGAATCGCTGGTTTTCGAGCAGCACTTCTCGGAGATCGGTCAGACCTCCCCCTCCACCGCCTCTTTGCTCACCTCGGAATACCCTGACACCCACGGTCTGCTGGCCAACTCACGGGACGACACGATCTACGTCGCGCTCGATCCCAAGGCGTTCACCCTGGAGAAGGGCCTGCAGCGCGCCGGGTTCACCACGTTCTTTATGAGCAGCAACCCGGCCGCCTCGCCGAGCCTCGGGGTGGGCGGGGACTTCATGCAGCTCGACTACCGGGCCGGCGGAGGCCACGCGGTCGAGAACTCGGCCGTGGACTACCTCCTGGGCCTGCTCGCCAAGCTGCCCGCCCGCGTGAAGACTCAGAGGTCTCCGTTCTTCGCCTACCTTCACGTCCTCCCGCCGCACATGCCGTACGCCGCGCCGGAGAAGATCAAGGCGCAGTTCAAGGGAGGGCAGCCGCCGAACTACTGGCGAAGCGACTCCGGCTTCGGTCACGCGGAGGACGCGATTCCCCGGATGGCCGCCTCCTGGGTGGACTGGATAGACGACTACGACGCCAATCTGCGCTGGGCCGACAGCTTCGTCGGCAAGCTGGTGGAGACGCTGAAGCGGGCCGGTCTCCTCGAGCAGACGTTGCTCATCGTCACCGCCGACCACGGCGAGGCGTTCGGGGAGCACGGGTACAACTTCCATATTGACTGCCCCTACGACGAGGTGCTGCACATCCCGCTGCTCCTGCGCTTCCCAGGGCCGCACAAGCCGGTCGGCCGAGTGCACGCGCTCACCCAGACCATTGACGTGACGCCCACGATCCTTGACCTCCAGCAGCTTCCCTTCCCGCGCCCCGAGGTGCAGGGGCGGTCGCTCCTCCCGCTGCTCACCGGAGCGGCTGACCGGGTCAACGAGTTCGTCTTCAGCCGCGGGGGCTATCAGTCCACGTTCTTCATCGCGCGCGACGCGCGCTCCACGCTGCTGCTGCACAAGGACGGGAAGCAGCGCGCGCTTTATGACATGGACGCCGACCCGTGGCAGACGCACAACGTGATCTCGGACCACCCCGACCGCGCGGCGGAGCTGGCAAAGGCCTTCGGCCAGTTCGCGCAGACGCAAAAGGACCCGCCCCTCAACTTCCTGGACCCCAGCTACCAGCCCCCGACGCGCGACCTGCCCACCGCGAAGATGTCGGAGGAGACGAAGCGGAGACTGAAGTCGTTGGGGTATCTGAAGTAGCGCGTGTTGCGGGAACGATTCTAGATCCCCAACCTCTCATACACCCGCGCAATCCCCTTGAGGTGCCGCGCGTAGTCGAAGCTCGCCGCGAGCGTTGCCGCGGACTGCAACCTCCACGGTAAGCAGGCCAGGTGGCGCCCCAAGACAGGAGGCCGACCGCCGCCGGAGAAGCGTGGTGCATCACCGAGAGGAGGCTCCCATGGACGAGCCACAGGCGGTCGAACCAGGCGGTCCGACCCAGCCGTCACGTGATCTTCCCTCACTGCGGGGCGTCATCTGGTGGCGCTTCGGCGTCGCGGCGACGACGCTTGTCGCGGCCGTGGCTCTGACCGGGATGTCAGTGCTCCTCACCATACGGGGGGATGAGTGGGGCCCCCTCGTGCTCCTGGGGTCGTTGATGACCTCCGGCGGATTGCTGGCCACTCTTGGCCTGCCCTCGTGGTTCATCGCCCTGGGCCTGCGCCGGGCCTCGCGCGCCGCAATTCGATGGGCCCTCGTACATGATCTGCTGATCCTGGTGGTTTCGGTGGTGCAGGTCACTTCGTCCCTGCGCCAGCCCTACGGATGGAGCTTGTTGATGCTGCGGGTCTCCTCCGGCCCGTGGGTGGCGCTTGGCCTTGCCTTCGGGGCCGAGGCCGCCTACTTGCTGCGGGGAGTGTCGAAGTGGCGGCCGGCCTGGCGGGCCTATGGGCTATTCGCCGCGGCCCTGCTCGCGGCCGTCACCATCCTGCCGAAGATGATCCACGCTGAACGTGCGGACGACGTCAAACCGCTCCTGAACTACGTGAACGCCCATTGGGTCAAGACGCCGCCCGGCGCGCGCCTCTCGCTGGGCCGGCGTGCGGCCGGCCCCGGCACGCACACAGACTACGTCTCAGTCCGAGGGGAGGACCTTTCCTGGTCTCTCACCGCCGAGCACCGCGCGGACGGGCGCTGGGTTCTCCCGAAGCCGCGGGGGTACGACTACACGCTCCAATGTAGCTTCAACCCACCGACGGCGCGGCGCGTGTTCAACAGCAACCAGGCGAAGGCGCTGCTGCTGAACTGCGGTGTGGTGGACACGAACCTCGAGCCGGGGCGGATTATCACATCCCAGACGCCCGGCGGGCTGCGCGAGTACGAGTTCCGGTCGCCGCTAGGGAAGGGCTACTACCGCGTGGCCGAGGTCAGCAGCGCCATTCGGTTCTACCTGGAGCAGCCGGTGGAGGTGGTTCCGTAGCGCCTGCGTGGAACCGCCCGCTCCCTCTGCCTCGCCCCCCATCGGCGCCTCCTGGACGGCGGAGATGGCGGAGGAGCGCAGGAGGAGGCTGGGTTACACCCCCAACCTCTCATACACCCGCGCAATCCCCTTCAAATGCCGGTCGTAGTCGAAGCACTGGGCGAGCGTGTCCGCGCTCAGGCGCTCCTTGACCGCGGGCTCTTCCGCGATCAGGGCGCGGAAATCGCCCCCGCTCTCGAAGGCCTGCATGGCCACGCTCTGCACCGCGCGATAGGCCTCGTCCTTGCCCATGCCAGTGTCTACTAAGGCCAGCATCACGTGCTCGGAGCAGACCAGGCCCTGGAGTTGGTCGAGGTTCTCGCGCATGTTCTCGGGATAGACCACCATCGCGGCGACGACGTCGGTGAACTTGCGGAGCATGTAGTCTATCAGGACGCTGCCGTCGGGC
>CAZUGW010000027.1:15316-16882 GCA_964620055.1 uncultured bacterium | reverse complement strand
GCGACTGCAATCGTTCTTCCGGGCGCTGCACTTCTGAGCGCGCCCCGGGGAGGTCGTCGTGGCGATTGACTATCGCTATCATCTCGGGAGCATCATCGCCATCTTCGTGGCGCTGCTGTTGGGTATCCTCGTTGGGATCGGGCTCGCGCCGCGGCCGGAGGATTTCAGCGAGGTAGTCTCCGGCCTGCGCAAGGAGTACCAGCAGACCCGCGACGAGAAGAAGGCCGAACTCGAGCAGGTCACTGAGCAACTGCGGGAGAGCGAGGCCGTGAGCAAGGAGGCGGTTTCGGCTGTGATCGCCGACCGGCTGGTCGGAAAGCGCGTCGCGCTGGTGCTGAACCACGAGCTCGGGCGCGAGTTCAGCGACAACCTGCGCGCGCTGCTCACGCAGGCGGGAGCGAAAGTCGTCTCCACGACGACTTTCACGCGTGACTTCATCTCCATGCCCGAGTCCGTGCGCAGTAGAGTCTCGACTCAGCTCCTGCTCTATCCGCCCGCGGGCACGCCCTTCCGCTCCGTGCTCGCCCGCGCCGTCGCCCGCGAACTCGCCTCCAGCCAGTCAAAGCTGATCAACGGATTGCAGGTGAGCGGCCTACTGAAGTCCAGCCCGGGGTCGGTCTATACCAGCCGCGTGGATGCGGTGCTGCTGGTCGGGGGGATGAGTCAGTCGGCCGACGCCAGCCTCGATCAGATTGACGCGCCGCTCATCGCGGAGTTGACCCGTCTGGGCGTCCGTGTCGTCGGGTGCGAGGCGCGGACGGCCAAGCTGTCGTGCATTCCCATCTACAAGGCCCAGGGCATCCCCACCGTGGACAATGTGGACACCGCCGCCGGGCGGCTCGCCGTCATTCTCGCCCTCGACGGAGTGGAGGGTCACTTTGGCGTCAAGGAGACCGCAGACCGGTTGGTGCCAGACCTTCACGCCGCGGGTCGCTGATCGCCCATGTCCGTCTCCATCATCATCCCTGCATACCAGGCCGCCGACCGTGTCGCCGCCACCGCCGCCGCCGCGCGCCGCATCGCCGGCGTGACGGAGATCATTGTGGTGGACGACGGCTCGCGCGATGGTACGGCCGAGGCCGCTCGCGCGGCCGGCGCGGACCAGGTCATCGCACTGCCCCGCAATCGCGGCAAGGGCCACGCGCTGCGAGTCGGCGTCGCCGCCGCTACTGGCGACACGCTGTTGTTTCTTGACTCCGACCTCGGCGACTCGGCCGCGCGCGCCGGCGCGCTGCTCGAGGCCATCGCCGGCCGCCAGGCCATGTCCATCGCCGTCCTCCCCAAGCGCGAGCGCACCGGCGGATTCGGCCTGGCCAAGGGGTTGGCGGCCGCCGTGATTCGCCTGTTCACGGGACTGCGCGTCTCCGCGCCCCTCTCGGGGCAGCGCGCGCTCCCCGCGGCGGTGGTCAGACGCATCGGGATCGCGCCGCGCTGGGGCGTGGAGGTGGCGCTGACCGTTGAGGCCGCGCATCTGGGGTTGCCGATCATTGAGGTGCCGGTTGATCTCGACCACCGTCAGGTGCTCGACGGGCTGAAGCCCTCGGGCAGCACGGCGACGTACGACGC
>CAZUGW010000027.1:8527-15306 GCA_964620055.1 uncultured bacterium | reverse complement strand
CGGCCGCGACGCCGCGGGGTTCCTCCACCGCTTCCGGCAACTCAAAGACGTGCAGGACTACGCGCTGCTCGTGGGGTACGGGATGGGCTGGCCGGCGCTGCCGACTCGGCAGGTGGTCGCGCGGGAGATGATCTGGCTGGCGGGATTCGCGGCGCTGATCGGGCTGGGCGTGAACGCTCCGAACGCGTGGGTTTCACACCTGAGCGGGGCCTCCCCCATGCCTTTGCGTCTGCCGGCCTACCCGCTGCTGGTGATCCTAGTGTGTCTTGCCTTCTTGCTTCACCTGCCCAGCCTGTGGCTCGGATCGGTCGTCCTTGGGTGCCGCAAGCGGAACTACCTGGGCCGTAGCCTCCCCGGCGCGGCCGGGCTGCTTGTCCCGTTGATCGCCTTTCCCTCTGCCTGGCTCTTTCCTTCCTCGTCTCCGTTGCGCCCGATCATCGCCATTGTGGTGGGTTCCTTTGCCGCCGTCGGCCTCCTGGACGATCTCTTCGGCCATCTAGGCAAGGCCCGCGGCCTGCGCGGCCACTTCACCGCGCTCCTGCGCGGGCGCATCACCACCGGCGCGCTCAAGGCCGTTGGCGGCCTTGCCGCCGGCCTCATCGCCGCTTCCCTCATGCCGCTGGCACGGCTCCAGCCGCTCCTCATCCCCGTGGACGGCATGATCATCGCGCTCACTGCCAATCTGCTGAACCTCCTGGACCTCCGCCCCGGCCGCGCGCTGAAAGGCTTCGCGTTGCTTGCCGGCCTCTTGCTCCTGCACGCGCTCTACTCAGGCCGCATGCTCCCCCTCCTCGGCCCCGCCCTCGCCGCCGCCCTCGTCTTGGCTCCCTCCGACCTCGCCGGCCGCACCATGCTCGGCGATGTCGGCGCCAACACCCTCGGCGGCCTTGCCGGACTCGCGCTGGTCTTCGTCCTGCCGCCCGCCGGCCGGCTCGCGGCCCTTGCCCTCCTCCTCGCCCTTCACCTCTACTGCGAGCGCGCCTCCCTCACCGACCTCATCGCGCGGAATCGCCTCCTCCGCTTCCTCGATCAGCTCGGCACGCGGCATCTGCCGCCGCTGGAAAGGGAGGAGACAGCATGAGTGGGAGCGTTCTCTCCGGCCGTCATACCGTCGTCTTCACCGGGGCTCTCGGGAGCGGCAAGACCGAGGTCGCGATCAGCTACGCCCGCGCCGCCCTCGCGCAGGGCCGGCGCGTCACCCTGGTGGACTGTGACATCGTCACGCCGTACTTCCGCGTCGGAGATCATCGGGAGGCGCTCGCGGCCGAGGGGTTGCGCATCGTCGCCGCGCCGGGCGACCTCGCCTCGTTCGAGCTTCCCGCTGTGTCGCCTGAGATGACCGGCGCGCTCACCGACCCTGCCGCCCACCTCGTGCTCGATGTCGGCGGCGACCCGGCCGGCGCGCGCTTCCTGGCCGGCTATGCCGAGATCATCCGCGGCCGCGGCTATGACATGTGGCTGGTCGTCAACCCGTTCCGTCCGGCCGCCGCGCAGCCCGAGGCCGTTGTCGCCCAGGCCCGTGAGATCGAACGACAGTCAGGACTGCGATTCACCGGCCTCGTCGCCAATCCCAATCTCGAAGAGGCGACTCAACTCTCAGATATCGCGCGCGGCCTGGCGGAGATCGAGAGGGCCGCGGCCCTGCTCGACCTTCCCACCGTTCTGCTCGCGGTCGAGTCGCGGCTCGCCGCCAACCTCCCGCCATCAGCCCTCCCTACACTTGTTATGCATCTCACCCTTCGCCTTCCTTGGGTGCGGGAGGGCGAGCAGGAAGCGCGCCCCGCGGAGAGAACCTGATCACCATGGCCGAGACCAAAGCGCGCATCACCATCGTGGTCACGGAGGAGTTCTGCAAGGGGTGCGGTCTCTGCGTCGCCGTCTGCCCGCAGCAGGCGATGCGGCTCGTCGCGCGCATGAACTCCCGCGGCATCCATCCCGCCTACCTCGCAGATCCCGAGCGCTGCACCGGCTGCACGCAGTGCGCCATCATGTGCCCGGACGCGTGTCTCAGAATCGTCAGGAACGGAACGCCGGACCCATGACCACCAGCCTCCCCGTCCGGTCGAGACCCCGCGCCTGGATGGCCTGGAGCAGCGGCAAGGACAGCCTCTGGGCGCTGCACGTCGCCCGCCGGTCCTGTGACCTGGAGGTCGTGGGACTGCTCACCACGGTCACCGAGGACTACGCACGCGTCTCGATGCACGGCGTCCGGGAGGCCCTGCTGCAGGCCCAGGCCGACGCGCTCGGTCTTCCCCTGCATCGCGTGCTCATCTCGGCCTCCTGCTCCAATGAGGAGTACGAGGCGAAGATGGCCCTGGCGCTCGCGGCCGCACGCGACCAGGGCGTGACGAAGGTGGTTTTCGGGGACCTGTACCTGGAGTGGATACGCTCCTATCGGGAGGAGCGACTGCACGACACCGGCCTCGCACCCGTATTCCCGCTCTGGGGCGCGCCGACCCGAGCGTTGGCCGAGGGAATGGTCGTCGCCGGCGTGCGTGCGGTGCTCACTTGCGTAGACCCGAGCAAGGTCGGTCGCGAGTTCGCCGGTCGGGAGTTCGACGCCGACCTCCTCGACGCCCTGCCCCCCGACGCCGACCCCTGTGGCGAGAACGGCGAATTCCACACCTTCGCCTACGCCGGGCCGGGCTTCTCTGCCCCGCTCCCCGTCCGGGTCGGGGAAACCGTCGAACGCGGCGGCTTCGTCTTCACCGACGTGCTGCTCACCGAGCCCTAGCCAAGACACATCGCCCGCGGCCAGGCCGCGGGCGATGGTCGCCACCGAGTTCGTCAGACCGCTACCACGGACTGCCCACCGACACCCCCACGCCGATGTCGTTCAGCCCGTCCAGCGCGGCCGCCGTTACTTCCACGTTCCTTGCCACGGGCAGCCTCGCTCCAAGGTTGATCTGGCTGCCGTCGTACTCCGCCATCACGTCGAGCCGGTCGCCGATCTTCGCCGAGACGCCCCCGAACAGCCCGTCCAACTGCCCGCCCCCAAGTCCCACATGCACCTGGGGCGAACTCAGCGCGCCATGCCGCAGAATCAGCCCGCCGCCGAGCGTGTGACTCACCACCACGTAGGGCGTGGTGTCCACCTGGTCGGTGATGTCAATCACTCCCACGGCGACCGCCAGCTTCACCGGTATCGGCTGAGGGAGGAGCAACTTCGCGTTCACGACTGTCTCCCCGCTCGTCCCCTCCGGCTTCACCCGCGCGGCGCCGACCTCCAGTCCCTTGAGGACCCCTACATTCGCATACAGCGCGGTCACATCCTCCGAGTCGCTCGAGAGGACGGATCCACCCACATTCCATTGCGACACCCCCAGCGCTTCCGCCGTCGGGATCAAGAGCAGCCCGCTCGGACCGAGCAGCGACGGCGAAGCCCATGCCGCCCCCGGCATCGCCGCCATCACCAACACCGCAACCACCGTCGCAAACCGACTCATCTCGTCCTCCTGCACATGATCTGCGTGGAACTCCACGTGTCACCGTGAGATACCACACCTCATCGGAGGAGTGCGGTGCGACGCTGGATTCAGCGCAGGCATTCCGCGGGAATCAACAACCGCTGACCAGGCTGCAGTTCGGCCGCGCTCACCGCGTTAACGCGCCCGATCTCCGCCACCACCGACCGCACGTCCTGACGAGGGTCACCATAGCGCTTCGCGAGGGTCCAGATGCTATCCCCGTACTGCACCACTACCGTTCGCGGGGGAGGCGCGGGCGCCTTCTCCGTCCTTGCCGCCACCGGAAGCACTCCCATCGCCACTATTGCTGCCCCCAGACTGATCCATCTTGCCCAACGCGGTCGCCGTCTCATCGTTGATCTCTCCTCAAACACTCGTTTGTGTTCGGGAGAGTATTACCACACATCAGTTCGCCAGTCAAGATCATCCAGAAGAATTTCAAACGGCTGTTTGCAAAATGACGGGAGACGTGGTACTATTGTCTCGGAAGCCGTAGAAACTGGAGGCGAGTATGCAGAAGCTCACAGGGCGGCAGCAGCAGGTGTTGGAGGGCATTCACAAGATCTCCGGCGAGAAGGGCTATCCGCCCACTGTTCGCGAGATCGGGGAGTTGTTAGGGCTTCGTTCCAGTTGCACTGTGCAGCGCCACCTGGAGGCGCTGGAGCGCAAGGGCTATCTCAAGCGCGACCGCACCAAGGCCCGCACCCTCGAGATCCTTCAGGCCGCTGACCCCACCATGAGGCCGGTCCCCATGGTTGCGGTGCCGATCGTCGGCACGGTCGCGGCCGGCCAGCCGATTCTCGCCACCGAGAACATCGAGGACGTGTTCCCGCTGCCGCGCGATATCGTCAAGGACCAGCAGTGCTTCATCCTTCACGTGAAGGGCGATTCCATGATCGAGGCCGGCATCTTCAACGGCGACATGGTCGTAGTGCGGCAGCAGCCCTACGCCGAGGACGGCGACATCGTGGTGGCCCTGCTGGAGGACGAGGCGACGGTGAAGTACCTCAAGCGCAAGCGCGGTCGCATCTACCTCGAGCCGGCCAATGCCACCATGCAGCCCATCGTCGCGGACGAAGTCCAAATCGTCGGCAAGGTGCTGATGAGCATCCGGCGGTACGCTTGACGCCAGTTCGCGCTCGCTGCTATCGTACTCTCGCCGACCACCCGGAGGGGTGTCCGAGCGGTTGAAGGAGACGGTCTTGAAAACCGTTAGGGTGCAAGCCCTCGTGGGTTCGAATCCCACCCCCTCCGCCATCCGCACAGCCGCGCGAACACCTTGACAGCAGCAGACACCGGGCCGCCCGTACCCCCTCGGGACGCGGGGCTATATGGCCACCGCGCGCGCTGCCTCCCGCGCCTGGTCCGCCGCCTCGGCCACCGCCACCGCGGCGCGCCCTTCCGCCGCGGTGAGCACCGGCGGCGCGTCGCGCAGCACCCAGTTCGCGAAACTCGCCAACTCCAATTCCACTCCGCCCGGTCCCGCGAATTCGTCTGCCTCGATCACCACGCGATGGTCCGCGTCCCGCCCGTACTCCATCCGCCCCCAGGGGCCTTCGAGCTTCGCGTATCCTTCACTGAAGAGGAACGCCATCTCATGCGACGCCACCGGCGCGATCCCGCTGGTCGCGATCGCCCCCGTCGCGCCCGACTCGTACTCCACCAGAATCGTCCCGATGTCGTCGAAGTCTTTGATCTGCGCGCCGTACCGCCCGCCCGCATACTGCACCCGCTGCGACGGGCCGAAGACCATGTGGAACACGTCAATCTGGTGGATCGCCATCTGGTAGAATAGCCCGCCGGACCGCGCCCGCTCGATATGCCACACCCCGCTCTCCCGCTCCCGAAACCCGGAGAACCAGTACTGTGCGATCCCGTACAACGGCCGGCCCAGCTCTCCCGACACCACAAGCTCGCGCAGTTTCCGCAGCGGCGGAGCCAGGCGCATGGAATGGCCCACCATCAGCTTCACGCCTTGCTCCCGGCAGGCCGCGATCATGGCGTCGCAGTCCTTGACCGAGAGGGCCATCGGCTTCTCGCAGAACACGTGCTTGCCGGCCGCGGCCACGGCGAGGGTGTGTTCGGCGTGCAGGGAATTCGGGGATGCCACGAGGACCGCGCCCACGCCGTCCCGGTCCAGCAGCGCCTCCAATGAGTCGCACGGCTCAGCCGCGAATGCCGCGCAAAACGCCTCGCGCGAAGGTGCGAACGTGTCGAATCCCGCGACTAGCTTCGCCTCCGGCACGGACTCGCGGATCACCCCCGCCAACTCGTGCGCCATCCTCCCGCAGCCGATCATCCCGAGGCCCAGCGGCATCACTTCCTCCTTGCGACGAGATCCACCAACGCCTCCACCGACTCCCCGCGCTGCGCGCGGCGCAACACCTGAATCCGCAGCGCCTCCACCACGTCTTCGCCCAGCGCCGCCGCGCCGAGCCGGTCGGGCAGCGAGAGGAAGCAGTACTCCTGCCTCACCACTTCGGTCGGGATCAGCCTCGCGTCAAGCTCCGCCACCCGCTCCGCCAGGGCATCGGGATCTACGGTGGGCCTCCCGCCTCGCGCGTCTCGAACGTGGTCGCAACTCGCCACCGCCCTCCCCAGCGTCGCCTCGGGAATCTCGATCCCCAGCAAACGGAACTGTTCTGCCTCTTGCTCCGCGGCCCTCCGCAGTTCCTCCTGCGCCTGTTCCGCGTCGGTAGGGGAGGAGAGGCCGAAGAGACGGCAGGCCAAGGGTCGCATTTCATAGATCGTGCAGCGCCGCGCCGCGTCGAGAAAGAGGCAGTTCCGCTCCGGCTCGATCCAGGAGAAGAGCAACTCGCGCAGCGCCGGCGTCACCACGTCCTGGCGTTGCCGTGACAGCATCTCGACCAGGCGCAGGTATTCGACGAAGAACAGTCCCGGGCTCTCGAAACAGCACCGCCCGCACCCCCGGCACGTCGTCTCGGGCAGTTCGGCATAGACCTGCTCCAGCGCCTCGAACAGACGCAGTCGCCGCGCGCGCCGAAGCGCGCGACGCAGGTCCACCCCCTCCGTCCCGCCGACTTGATGGTCCGTCCTGAGCACTCTATCACTCTGAGGGGCACGGCCCGGCCGTGCCCCGTCTCTCCACTGCGTCGCGTTGCGGCGCGCGCCCTACCTCGCGCGTTTTCGGTACACGGCCGGCGTGCAGCCGTAGTGCCGTGCGAACGAGCGGTGCAAGTGACTCGCGTCCACGAAGTCCAACCGGCAGGCGATGTCCTCGGTAGACAGCTCCGTGGTCACCAGCTTCTGCGCCACGATGGTTCCGGTCTTGGGGTCGGCCTGGTCATCCTC
>CAZUGW010000027.1:2390-8517 GCA_964620055.1 uncultured bacterium | reverse complement strand
AGAACTTGCTGAAGCTCAGCCCCATGGTCTCGTGGAAGAGGAGCGAGAAACGCGACCGGCTCAACCCGCAGGCCTCGGCCGCCTGCGGCAGCGAGATGCGGTGGGCCTCATGCGCGTGGAGCAGCGTGAGCGACGGCATGATGCGGCTGAGATTTCCGACCCGGAGATTGCGCCCCGGCTCGGCCGGCGGCGCCCAGTCCCGGCTCAGCGTGAACAGTAGCCTGAGCACCCCGAGGCGAACGGCCGTCTCCCATGCGCGCTCCTTCTGTTCGATCTCCCGCTGCATCTCCCGGCCGATGCTCAGCACCTGCGCGCGCATCTCCTCCGACTTGACGCGCGGCCGCTGATCGGGTGGCGCCGCGAAGACGCTCAACCAGGGAATCCCGCCGAGCATCTCCTCCCCGAGATACTCCGGCAGGAAGATGATGACCACGTTCTCCTCGCGGTCGGAGGTGATGCGTCGGCCATGCGGCTCCCACATCGCGCACAGCCACACATCGCCCGGCACCCCGGGCACGATGTAGCCCTGGAAGTGCCGCTCCGCCGTTCCGGAGAGCATGATCCCCACCTCGATGCCATCGTGCAACTCCAGCCCGAGCGGCTCGGGGCCGCCCCGCGTGGCCATCTCCGCCACCGGCACGGTCGGCGAGAGCGTATGCTCGAGACGCCGCGCCTTGATAATCCAGTCAGGTCCCAGGTTCGTTGAGTGGTCGCTCGACATGGCAGGATAAACGTACAATCTACAGGACGATTTTGCAAGAATCATTCCACGTTCAGCTCGCCAACCTACCATGTTCCTGGTCTAGATGGGCAAGGGCGGGCAGCCCCGCGGCCGCCCCTCTCGCCGCGGAGTCGCGCACGCGTGCTCCATTGCTTGACACTGCCTCTGCGGGGATGTTAGAATTCGCGCGGTGAGCCGGGCTCAGGAGCGCGGCGCGTCTGCGGTGCCGCGGAAGGACCGGGCGCGCGTGGCCCCATCGTCCAGAGGCCTAGGACGCCGGCCCTTCAAGCCGGAAACCGGGATTCGAATTCCCGTGGGGCTACCATCGCGGGCGCATAGCTCAGCGGGAGAGCACTTGCTTCACACGCAAGGGGTCGCTGGTTCAAATCCAGCTGCGCCCACCACAATTGGATACTCGCGTGCGGCGGAACACGGGCGAATAGCTCAGTTGGTAGAGCGCTTGCTTTACACGCAAGTGGTCACAGGTTCGAGCCCTGTTTCGCCCACTGTTCTCACTGAGGTGTCTCCGCGGAGCGGTGGTGCAGCTGGTTAGCACACTGGCCTGTCAAGCCAGAGGTCGCGGGTTCGAGTCCCGTCCGCTCCGCCACCAGCTTTCCCCGGTGCCGGGGTAGCTCAGTTGGTAGAGCACCGGACTGAAAATCCGGGTGTCCCCAGTTCAAATCTGGGCCCCGGCACCAAGAATGAGGGCGACGGCAAGCGGCCGTCGCCTTTGCCGCGCAAGATGACAGCGTCCACTCTGACCGTGGCTCGACCGGGTCAGTCCAGTGGAGGAAACCGAACCCACGAACAGACACTTTCCGCGTGCGGATGAGGTCGGGGAGTCCGATCCTGGGTCTGTCTCTTAGCCCGTGGGGGAATCGAACCGTCTTGGTCCCGCGGACCATCCGGACAGCCCCTCCCAGTCCGCCCCAGCGGTCACACCCGCCATCTTGCCATCATCGCTCAGGTGCAGGGCCTCACCCGGGCCGCCCAAGCGGTGTCCCAAGCCCACTTAACGCGGACGCCGTTTGTCGCCGTTGGCCGGCAATCCGCCTCTCGCACCTCTTGTACTGAGGGCCTCATTCGGGTATAGTTTGAAAGTGGCGCTGGTGAAGGCGCCCGAGTGCAGAAGGCCGTAGGACTTCGGGGTGAGGGACGCACGCAGGCCGATCTCCGTCGCTGCTATGCTTTCGGAAAGGAGATCGGCACATGGTTAACGGAAAGGTCAAGTGGTTCAACGACGCGAAGGGCTTTGGATTCATCGAGACCCCTTCGGGTGATGTCTTCGTGCATCACTCGGTCATCGAAGGCCAGGGCTTCCGCTCGTTGAGCGAAGGTCAGGAAGTCGAGATCGAGATCGGCCAGGGCGACAAGGGCCCGCGGGCTCTCAAGGTCCGACCGCTCTAGTCTGAGTTCGGTTCGTTGCCGAAAGATGAGCTCTGGCCTCCGCCAGAGCTCTCTTCCTTTGTACCGGTGTCTCACTCGCGCGCCGGGACGGCAGGGCGCTGCCCCTCAACTGTATCGTGACCGCAGTTCAGGCGCCTCCTACCCGCGCGAGGGAGAGTAGGCCGGCCGCCGCGAAACGCGCCGTTCTTGCAGGGCCGCGCGGAGAGGCCGCAACGCCTCCTGCAGTGAGCTGGTAAGAGGGGGGGGCGGCCTCGAGGGTGATAGGCAGATCATACCCTACCGCGTCGAGCGCGGCGAGGAATCCGTCCCACCTTCCATCGTCAACCTCCGGGAAGAGATGCGCATCCTCGCCGGCGTCGTTCTCATGCCAGTGAATCCCGATCAGCCGGTCGCCAAACACGCGGAGATAATCGTCGAGAGAGTCCTGGCCCAACGTCGCGTGGCCGGTATCCAGGCAGAACCCGAGGACCGCCGGGTCGAGGCCGTCGAGCAGCCGTTCCATCTCCGCGAGGGACCCCGCGAGATGGTCCGGCGGCGGATTCTCCACGGCGATCTTCATCCCCGCGGCGCGCGCCACCTCCGCGAGATGGGCGAGACCGTCGCGGCAGTGCGCGAGCCGTGCTTCGCTGCGCGGCCGCCCGCCGGGGTGCATCACCACATGTTGCGCCCCCAACTGGACCGAGGCTCTAACGACCGTCGCCCTGCGGTCGAGCGCGGCAACGCGCGTCTTCTCCTCCGGATGGGAGATATCCCAGGCCTCTTCGCTTGGCTGGGAGAAGGCGCAGTGGACCGAGTGAATCTGGAGAGGCAGCCCGCGAACTACGCGGGCCAGCTCCTCGACCTTCACCGGCTTGTCAATCCAGTCCTGCACGGGGAGGAACTTGCTGGGCTGGTAGGTGCCGTCGCTCTGCTCGGGGTAGAAGCGCAGCTTGGTCGTGGCATGGATGCCGGTGGCCATGATGATCGGAACCTCGCGCACCGCCGGGTCTTCCATCTGCCGAAGCTTCCAGACCAGGTGAAATCCCTCTGTGCCCTCTGGCATCATGACATCCAGTATCATCACGTCCGGTTTGTTGGCGACCGCAGCGGCCCTTCTGTCGGCCGCCTGCACGTACCCGAGGTGGTCGGCGAAGCGGCTCACCGACTCGGGAGAGGCCTGTCCGAACAGCAGGCTCCGCGCCCCTTCCCGCGGCAGTTCCCGGCAATCCACGACGATGACAGGCTTCGCGCGCCGCGGACCGGTGGCATGCAGGTGGAGGGCCAGCGCCTTCTTTCCGACCCCCTTTTCCCCCACGAGGAGCAACGGGAGGTCCGAGTCGCGGGCCGCGGCGACGGCCGCTTGCAGTTGCTTGCCGAAACTGGGCAGCGCGTCGGTGAACCCCGCGCCGCGCCGCGCGCCGATGAGACTGCTCAAGACCGCCTGCCGCTGCTGCTGGGCGGCCAGCCGGGCATTCGTCAGCTTCAGGCGAACGGCCAGCTCCCCGGCGAGGTACTCGACCAGTTCCGGCTTCCGCCGCATCAGGGCATCGAACTCGGAGGGTGAAACCCCGTAGAGGACGCTCGGTTCCGCCGCGACCACGTCCGCGGACACGGGCATTCCGGCGAGGAGCGACATCTCCCCGAAGTGACTCCCCGGCCCCAGTCTGGCGACCGGCTCCCGTGCCTCCGCCGCAGACTAGTGGGCGGGCCCGCCCTCGACGACGGCTATCTCGTCGTCGTTAAGCCCGTACAGCCGATAGACAATGTGGTCAATAAGGCGCTGGTTGTGGTCAAGCATAGCTGACCGACGCTGTAGCTTTCGAACGCTCTTCCGGTGCTCCCGTTCAATCGCCTCGCGGAGAATCCGGCTCCGCTCTGCCATGCCGCGCTGGCCCGCCGCGTTGTACTGGGCGACGTTGGCTGGCGAGCGCAGAATCTCCATCACCCTCTCCGGGGGTATCTCGTCATACCTCGCCAGGTCGGACTTCCCGGAAAGCGTCTCCCAATCGGCCCCGAGTTCGCCGGACAGATAGGTCAGAAAGTCGCTTCGCTCCTCTTGGCGCTTGCGCGTGCCGCGCTCCATGCGCTGAGCGAGCCACACGAGCACGTCACGGGCCGCGTCGTCGGCGCGGCGTCGGCCGACGAGGAAGGCGGAGTCGCACCAGTCAGTCAGGTCCGCGAGTTCGGGATCTGACTTCGTAGAGGCGCGGCGCTTCGTGAACTCCTCCAGGGACACGCGTTTTCGGTCTTCGGAAGTGTGATCCTGCGGCACATATACGGGCAGGTCTTTGATGAACTGACGGTTGGCCGCGTAGTGTCCTTGGGCGTGTCGCCCGACCGGGCCGGTCTTGAAGCACCAATCCAGCAGTTTGCCATTCAGAAGGGCAAGCAGATACCAATAGCCATCCGCATCTGCATTCCTGTCCAGGATGATGCTATTCACCCGCACATTATGGGTACAGAACTCCCCCTTGAGGTCAAGGGCGACCTCAAGTCTCGTTACGGTCTGCGCCACGCACAGCTTCGGGAGATGTTGCTTGTCGAGGCCCTGGTTGCGCCCGAAGCGGTACCATTCGTTGTCGTCGAAGGGACGTTGAGCGCCCTCGTGGGCGGATGATTCGCGTGACCTTAGGTCGGCCTCGAAGCTGCATAGGTACTCCCAGGTGCTCGGATAGCGCTGCACTTCGGACACGGACATCAGACGAGCGCCGCTGTTACTGATCTTGTATGGGAAGAGGATGAGCTTTCGCGTGGGAGCGAGAGCGTAGCGGTCAATGTCCTCGCCGCTTACGAGGGGCCGGAACATGGCCGCCTCCACGTCCACAGGGGCAGACTTCGCCGGACTCCAGACGCGAATGCGGCCGTCTCCCAGATCCCTTATGTGGTCTACGATGTAAATTGAGTCAGCGCTCGTGATGAGGCCCTGAGCGATGCCATCGGAGTCCCGCGTCAGCGACAGCAGGGGCCGCCCCATCCCGACGGTCTTCCGGCGTATATCCCGGTCAGCGCCAAAGCTGAAGGCCCATGGGTCGTCCGAGAACTCAGCGGTGTCGAAGTCACACGTAAGGACGCGCCCCGGAAGCCCCAGGCCCGAAAGCGCGGCCGCGAGCCGGGAAGCTGCCCCGATATGGCCGTTTCCGCGCGACCTCGCCGTGTCGAGCGCTTGGATCACCTGCGGAAGCTTCATGGCGACCTCGCGCTCGTTGCCAAGCAGTGGGAGCCGCGTATAGCGGAGGTATGGCTGCTCGTCCCGACTCACGAAGAGCAGGCAGGTGTACGTCGTGTGATCCGCGAACACTTGGTTGTCGGTGAAGTCAACAATCTCGGAGACGGCGCGGCGTTCCGCCAGGAGGCCTCGCAGCTTCTGCCCATACTCGGAAACCAGCCACTTGTTGTAGACGATGTACCCGTGGCGGCCCCCAGGTCGGAGAAGGCCCAGGGCGCGTTCCACGAAGAGAACGTACACGTCGTAGTTGCCGTGGGCGCTGAGGTAGTTACTGTTGTACCAAGCCTTGAACTCCGGGCTGTCGTCGCGGTTCTGATACTTGATATACGGGGGATTCCCCAGCACCACGTCAAAGCCGGCGTCGGGGACGCGTTGCTTGTTCCTGAAGTAGACCTCAGGGAACTCCAATTCCCAATGGAAGAACCGTTTCCACGGTTCCCCGGCCACCTGAGCCGCTTGCTCCGTCCACCGCTCTATGGTCTTAGCCGTGGGGCCTCGGCGCTTTGGGGAGGCCTCGCCGGGCCGGCCTTTCCTCAGGATATGGGCGGCGATCATGTTGCCCCAGATGCGAAGCTCGTCACGCGGTATCTCGCTGCCGAAGAACTGGGACACCCAGAGGTCGAGCATCACCCGGTAGGGACGGATTTCGTCATAGTAGCGGGAGAAAAGCTCCGCCGATTTCTCCACTTCGCCGAACGACGCGTCGCTGAGTCCTGTGAGACTATCCATGTCATGGGCGGCGTCGAGGACCGGCTCGAAGAACGCATCGTCCATGGTGAGCTGTCCATTTTGCT
>CAZUGW010000027.1:1927-2380 GCA_964620055.1 uncultured bacterium | reverse complement strand
GGCCCGGGGTCTGCGGACCCTTCCAGTAGGTTCCGACCAGCGTGTCCCAGCCTGCTCCGACAAGGCTGTTGCCGCACCGGAGATGATGATCGAGGAACGACAGCGGCGCGCCGACCGTGAAGGAATTCAGCCAGAGGGAGAGCTTGGCGAGTTCCACGGCCATCTCATTGTAGTCAACGCCGTAGACGCACTTCTTCATCAGCAGGCGTTTGAGCAGGTTGTTGTCGGTCAGCTTTTCCTCTGCGGAACTGACGAAGTCATCCGACATGCCCTGCTCGCGAAGGTGCGCCAGCACCGCCTCCCGGATGCTCTCCACCAGGGCGGTGATCGGATTGTCGGCGGGTTGGGTCGCGAGCCACTCCGCGATACGGTTGGAGAGAAAGTCGAGGGAGCTCACGAGGAAATGCCCGGAACCCATCGCCGGGTCAAGGAGGCGCAGCCCTCGGTCCTGGA
>CAZUGW010000027.1:0-1917 GCA_964620055.1 uncultured bacterium | reverse complement strand
CCGCGTCGAGAACTGCCGCCTCATAGCCCTGTGGGCGCTGCTCCAAGAGCGCTCCCGCCTGAGTGAGGCGTTCCTCCAGGGCTGGCCCGACGGTCTTATGCACGATGTGAGACACGATATAGGCCGGGGTGAAGACGGCGCCAGTGGCGCGTCGCTCCCGCCGGTCATTCACGAGGTACAGTTCACCCTCTGCGACGCTCCCGTAGGTCCGCGCACCGCGCCTGCCGGAAGCCGCGGGCGCTACTTCCGCGGCCTCACGGTATACGTACCTGTTGCCATCTTTGGTGACGACTAGGTCACGGTCGGCCCACTCCAGATGGAATTCGAGGAGGCCTTCGTAAATGGACCCGAGTTGGCGCACGTCCAGGTCGGCGTAATCTATGAAATCTACTTGCGAGGTGGCTGTGTTTTGGTCACTGCACAGGTGATACAGCGCGGCGGTGAGGTAGTCGTCGGGAACCTTGTGCTGTTCGAGGAAGGGGTTGTAGCGGCCCTTGTCCGAGAACAGCCCTCCGTTATAGCGCGGTACATTCCACGCCGCTCTCCCAAACGCTACGGCGGAGAACAGGGTGCGCAGTCTCTCCCACAACTCGTAGACGCGCTCTCCGCGGGGTTCTCCCATGGTGACAGCGCGGTCGGCTACCGTGAACTTGAGTTGCGTGAGAGACTTCTCGTAGTAGGGGCCGCGCTCCATCACTGGCAGCAAGTTGCGGTCCTCCGCGTGGAGGAGAAAGAGCAGCCGGTACAGGAGTGTCAGCGTGCCGCCGAAGACCTCGGCTAGCTCCTCCCGAGTTTCTGGGCCTTCGAGGCCGAGTTCGTGGCGCCGGTAGTAGACAAATCCGTTTGCCAGGGAGAGGAAGATACGCTCGAAGATCCGGCTCTTCAGATCCTCCTCCAGTTTCTGGCTGTGGGCTTGGCTCTGCTCGCGGAACCACCCCAGGAACGTCTGGTTCAGTTGCGGACTTACGACGAACGCGTCGCGCCGGAAGAAGTAGTAGAAATACCGGAAGGCCCCTCTGTCGGCCTCGTAGTCGCCCGTGCAGACTGACGCCAGGTCCACCTCGTAGAACTGCGCCGTGCGGTCCTCCACCATCTGGTAGTAGAGCCGCCAACGCTTGCCGTCTGTGAGGATGCCCCAGACTGGGCCGTGCGGATGGACCGCCCCCAGGTATCTGATGATCTGCTGGGAGGGGTTCTCGTTCCTATGGTCCGGGTCGTTGCGGTCAGCAGAGTCCAGCTTCCGCCCCCAGCGCTCGGCCTCGACGACGGCCAGCGCGCCCTCGTAGAACAGCCGGTTGTTACTTCCCGCGTGTCGCGCGGCCCGCTGCTTCGCGGAGAGGTCTGGGAACAGGGTGTAATCAGGCCAGTGTCGTTGGCCCTGGCGCTTGGCGTCCGTCTGGGGGAGGCGCTCGAAGCCAAGGGCGTCCAGAACGTGGACGATGAGGTCGTCTTCGGTCTGAGCTTCGTTGGGGGGCCTCCGCGTCCAAGTGGCGCGGAACTCCGAGAGGGCGCGCCATACCCGGTCATAGGCGGCCTTCATCTCGGCCTCGGAGGGCCGCCACGATTCGGGCATCTCCGAGAGCCGATTCGCGAGATAGTGGTCCTTGAAAAGGCCGGTATTGCGGAAGGACTGTGGCTTTGGTTCCGGCACTATGCTCACTCGCCTCGGCGCAAGAGTATTGGCACCTCAGGAACGCGGCTCCGCGGTCCAAGAGACAGGGCCTATCAACTGTTTCTGTTCCCCGCGACAGCTTTCCTCTGCCCCCGGCCCGCCAGGCGGTACTCGTCTCTCTGATCCCTGTGGCAGCCCGGCCTGCCCGCCTCTGGAGCGCCCCCCCCCCGGGGGCTTCCCCCCCCTTACCCCCGGGCCCGCCCCCGGCGGGGCGCACCGGGGGCTTTTTGTTGGAACCCCGTGTC
>CAZUGW010000026.1:14467-16940 GCA_964620055.1 uncultured bacterium | reverse complement strand
CTGCGCCGGGAGCGCGCCCGTCGCCGGATCGGTCGGCGTCGGTTGTTGCGCCGCGCTCAGGACCGACAGCGCGTCCGGGCCGGCCCCCACGGTCGGGGCCACCACCGGTCCCACCAGCAGCGCGAGGGCGTAGGCCGGGTCGAGGTAGGGCGTGGTCCTGATGCCCAGGTCGAGCGCGACGCACTCCGGGTCGTAGCAGGCGGCAGGATAGACCTGCCCGGTGGGGTTGAGCACGATCTGATAGTCCCCGACCGTGCCCGTCGCCTCCGCCTCCATGATCCGCACGCGCACGGGCTGATTGGGGTTACGCTCGATCCTGGCCCGCCCGTTAGTCAGCTCCAGCTTCG
The DNA here is from genome assembly GCA_964620055.1 of uncultured bacterium. Taxonomy (GTDB): domain Bacteria; phylum Armatimonadota; class Hebobacteria; order Hebobacterales; family Hebobacteraceae; genus CAZUGW01. Next base: position 16,593 of record CAZUGW010000026.1, on the reverse strand, counting down.
CGTTCGGGAAAGAGAGCTTGCCCTTGCGACTCCGCACCTCACCGTACACGGTCACCTGGGGCACAGTGAGCGTGCCGCCGATGTCCACGTAGCTCGCGGGTTGCGCGTCGGTCGCGTTGCCCGGCTGGAGCAGGGCTTCCACAGGCTTGTAACGGAACCAGAGGTCAGTGCCGGCCACCACCCGCACGGCCAGCTTGGGCGCGAACGGCAGCGGGCTGGCCGGGGCCAACGAGACCTTGGAGGACGGCACGCCGATATTCCCCGCCGACACCACCAGCGGCGCACCCGCCGCTGTTTCCAACAACGGCTCCCCGCTCTCCGCGTTCCTCAACAGCAGCCGCCCGTGCAGCTTGGCGGTGACGAAATCCGGGATCACCAGGTCCACCGGGTCAAGGTCAGCCGTGAGATCGAACCGGCTCTTGGGCAGGTCGGCGAGCGAGTAGGAGGCGGGCAGAGTCACGTCGCCGCTGACGGTGAACGCTCCGCTCCCCAGGTGGCCGCGGAGCCCGGGGACTTTGAAATCGGGGCTGGCCTCGTCCGCGGATTTCTGCACGACCAGCTTCCCCCCAGCGAGATGGAAATCGGCGTCGAACTGCGCCGCCGTCATCCCGGCGATCGGCGCGAACCGACCTCCGGTGACTGACAGATCCGCGGTGGCGGTGGGAAGCGGGGTGATGCGGAGCGGCCGGTAGGTGATGCGCAGTGGAATGGTCGCGCTGCCTTTCCCCTGCATGGGGCCGTTGCGGAGGCGGAGGTCTTCGATCTTCAACACGTCGCCCTGCACGGTGATGGGATAAGCGGTGGCGGCCTCGAACTTCAGCGGCCCCCAACTCGGGGCGTCTATGAAGGCGCTTCCCACGATCACCGGCCGACCCGTCCGCCCAGAGACATCGAAGCTCACGGTGGCCCGTCCGCCGACCCCCGCGAGGGCCTTGAACCACGGCGCCAACATTGCGAGGTCGAGGTAGTTGATCTCCACTCGGAGGCTGATCTCGCCTCCCGGGACGATCTCGCCCTTGGCCTGCGCGAGCGCCTCCGCTTGACCCGCCAGGAGGTCGAGGAGCTTCACGTCCTTGACCGCGCCGTCCTGGAAGGCCACCTCCACGCTGCCGGTGAGGCTGTCAATCGCGCCGCCGCTGAAAGACAAACGCTCCAAGGAGAAATCGGCCGCGAGCCTCGGGCTCCGGTAAGTTCCAGAGACCTGGAGGGCCGCGGTGAGCGTTCCCCCGAGCGGCCCCGGGATCGTGGTGTACGCGTGCAAGAGCTGATCCGTCGTCCCGAAGTAGCTCAGGCGCGAGGCGGCCTGGGCGAAGGCTAACATCGCCCGCGACACGTCTACCGCGTTCAGGCCAATCGCGAGGCTCAGTTGCTGGGAGTTGAGGTCCACCGTTCCCGAGGCCGTGAATGCGCCGCCCTCCTGCCGGAAGGTCACGGGGCCGAGCGTCAGCACCCCGCCGCTCAGTTCCCCGTCCAGCTCGACATTCGTGAGCGGCACCCCGTTCACTGTCGCCGCCGCGGAGGTGATCGAGAAGCTCCCCTTCCGGTCGCGCGGCGGCCCCGACAGCGACGCCTCCGCCGTCACCAACCCGGAGGGAAAGAGGCCCAGGTGGCGCCGTGTCCAGGGTGAGAATACGGCAAGGTCTATCTGCGAGACGGCGAGATGCAGGTCCGTGCGCCTGGTCGAGAGGTCCACCGTGCCACTCAGCTCTAGCCGGCCCGCTCCCTGCCGCAGACTGGCGGTCTCGAGAGATAGGACGTGGTTCCGCACCGAGCCAGCCAGCGTGAGGTCCTGGACCGCCTGGCCGTTGATGGTGGCGGCGGGAGAGACGGCGCGAAACGTCACCTCGGGATTTCGCAATTGCCCGCGCACTGTCGCGCTCAATGTAACCAGGCCGGAGGCGGACACACCCCAGAGCGGCTGGGTCCAGAGGGAGAACACCGCGAGGTCGGTGTGCGCCTCCGAGAGGCGGAGGTCCATCCCGGCCTCGTAGTACTTGATCTGCGCCAGAACCGAGAGGATGCGCTTCATCGAGACGTCGACGGCATGTTCGCCACGCACTTCTCGCGCGTCATAAGCGAGAAGGTGAAGAATACGTTTTCAAAATTTCGAGACGAGGGCCGATGCA
>CAZUGW010000026.1:8672-14457 GCA_964620055.1 uncultured bacterium | reverse complement strand
GGCCGACCGCGGCGGCAGCGATCCCGGTCGTGGTGTCCGATCCGCATTTTTCGAACCAGTCAATCCCCTCGTTGACGAGGTCGAACTTCAGGCGGTATCGGCCGGGCTGCGCGATTGCGGGCAGCTCGATGTCGATGTCGGCGCTCAGCCGGGTGCCCTGCAGCGTGATCCGGTTCCCCTGATTCTCGAAGGTGAGCTCCTCGAGGGAGAGTGCTCCCGAGGCGTACCGCGCCCGAAGGCGTCCTGCCCCCGTCCCCAGGGCCGGCATGGTGGCGCCGGCGATGTTCAGATCGGCCTGCGCGCTCGGCGCCGAGACGGTCCCGCCGAGCTCGATTGCGCCTGTGGCGGTTCCGGCCGGCAATAGTGCCAGATACTGAAGCGGCAGCCAATCCTGGAGTGCGACCTCGGCAAGCTGCAGTCGCCCGGCCAAACGCGCGCCCTCGATCACCTTCACCTCGCCGGTGATCTGACCGTGCTCGGGCTGCAGGACGAGGTTCGTGAAGGCCACCTCGCGCGGCGCGATCCGCAGGTCAGCAGAAAGCGCCCGAATCGGACCGGGGCCGATGGTAGTGAGCGAAACCCGGCCGGCGCCGCCGCCCTTGGACGACCCGGCGACGCGGAGGCTCCCGCGCGCCACGCCGCCCATGGGGAAGCCGAGTGCGCTCAGACGGAGCGACGCGAGGTTAGCGGTGAGATCGTAGGCTCCCCCGCGGGTCGCGGTCAGCGAGAATGTCCCCGTCGCGGTCGGACCGGCGATCCGGCCCCCTGTGACGCGCAAGGCCGGGCCAACGGAGACGAAGTCACCGCTCAGATTGCCCAACGCGTAGCCCCGATAGCATACGTCACGAGCGGTGAAGCAGCCAGTCATCCCTCCCCCCGCGCCCAGGTCCGCGCGGATCGTGAGGGTGGCGGTTCCACTGACGTCCAGCGCGCCCAGCTCCGGCGTGCAGCCGGCGAGCATCCTGAGGGGCACGTCGCGGAGGACGAGATTCACCTTGGTCTGCTGCTTTCCGCCGGGACCGAAGACGGCCTGGAGGTCACCCTCGAGCTGCCGCGGGCTGCCGTGCGCGTGCATCCCGGTGAGGGTGACCTGGCCGCGGGTGTAGCGGAAGTCGGCCGTGAAGTCATGCCAGGGAACGCAACTCAGCGTCACCTCAGGCGTGCTCACACGGCCGGAGATGGTGATGTCCGGAGCGACCCCGCGAGCGGTCGCCTCGAGGCGGATCGGGGAAGTAAGGGAGAGCGTGGGAGGGAGCGCGAGGTGGGGGAAGAGCGCCTTAAGTTGTGCTGGCCGCAGACCGGAGGCGATGAAAGCGAGGTCGAGGCGGGTGTTGCGGAAACCGGTGACGGTCCCGCGCACGGTCACGGGCGCGCCCTCCAGAGCAGCGGAGGCCTGTTCGAGGGTGAGCTGCTCGCCGTTCAGGCGGAGGCGCGCGGACTTCGCTGCGACCGGGCGGGCCAGCCATGGGAACGCGAGCGTCACGTTCCTGACATCCATGCGAAGATCCGCCTTGAACCCGGCCGGCTTCACCGTGGGGCCGACGGTCACCGTGCCGGTGACATCGCCGCGCCCGGCGGAGACGGAGAAGGCCTTCGTCCTCGGGAGGCGGTTCAGAGCGAACACGGCGTCGAGATCGGAGAGGCGGCCGGAGATGATCGTGAGGCCGGTGGCCGCCTCGTGCTCACCCTTCGCCTCCAGCTTGGCGAAGGCGCGGTTCGCGCCGACCGCGGAGACGGAGAAGTGCGTCACGCCGGCGGCGTCGGTGGCGGCTGTGAGATCGAGATGCTGGAGTTCGGTGACCTGCCCGCGGCGCGCCTGGTCAACAAAGGTCAGCGTGCCGTCCTCTACGACCACCTTGCCGGTGAACTTGGTCTTGCCCTTCGCGCGCCGGAACAAGTCGGAGATGTCGAACGCGCCGGTGCCTCGTCGCACCACCCGGACCGTGGGCCGATGAAGGACGATCTCCCGGATATCTCCCAGCGTTCGCAGCCGCTCCAGCACCCCGCCATGTCCGGCGCGGACGGTGACCTCCGGGGCGGAGAGAAGGGGTGCACCGCCGGTGTCCGAGATGGTCACATCGCGCAACGTGACGCGGCCGGGGCCGGTGATGGTGAGATCGCCGATCTTGGTCTTGCGGCCGGTGCGCGTCTCCAGCTCCTGGGTGATCGCGCCGCGCACGTGCCTCGCCAACGGGCCGGAGCGCAGAACGAAGATGGCTGCGATCGCCAGGAGCAGGAGTATGATGAGGTAGGGCAGTAGTTTGGCGAGTTTTCGCATTCGGGACTCGGGGCTAGGGGATAGGGTCTAGGGGCCCTTTGTCTCTCCGGTCAGTGTTACCTTGCGCTAGTTCCTCGGCCTGGTACGAACTTCGCACCAACGGCCCGCTCATGACGCGAGCGAATCCCATCTCCCGCGCCTGGCGGGCGTACTCGGCGAACACCTCCGGGTGGACGTACTCCACCATCAACGCGTGGGCCCGCGTGGGCTGGAGGTACTGGCCGATCGTGAGCGCGCTCACGCCGGCCGCGCGGAGGTCGCGCAGCACCACCAGCACCTCCTCATCGTCCTCTCCCAGTCCCACCATCAGGCCGCTCTTCGTCACTACCTCCGGGGCCAGTTCCGCGGCGAGCCGCAGCACCTCCAGCGACCTCCGGTAGTCCGCCTGCGGGCGCACCTCGGAATAGAGCCGCGGCACGGTCTCGACGTTGTGCCCGAACACGTCCGGCCGGGCCGCGGTGACGACGCGCACGGCCTCCGGGTCGCCGCGGAAGTCGGGTACAAGCACTTCGACCCGCGCGGTGGGCAGAAGGTCGCGCACCGCGTGGAGGGTCGCGGCGAAATGCGCGGCCCCTCCGGCGGGCAGATCGTCGCGAGTGACGGAGGTAATGACGACGAAGCGCAGGCCGAGCCGCTGCGCCGCCTCGGCCACGCGACGCGGCTCGTTCGGGTCGGGAGCAGTGGGGCGGGCGTGCTCCACCGCGCAGAAGCGGCAGTCGCGCGTGCACGCATCGCCGAGAATCAGGAAGGTGGCCGTGCCCTGGCCGAAGCACTCGCCGAGGTTGGGGCAGCGGGCGCTCTGGCACACGGTGTGCAGGCCCATGTCCGCCAGCTCGCGGCCCAGGGATTCCAGGTGCGGGCGCTTGCGCGCGGCGGGGCGGAGCCACTGCGGGAGTTTGCTGCTCATGGCCTCGCGGCTCCCTCGATGGCAAGATGCTGCAGCGCGCACCGCGCCAGCGCGCCCCAGGTCAGCGGGTTCAGAGGAAAGAGCGCAAAGGACTGCCACAGGGCCTGCGCCGCCTGCCGCGGCTCTTGCTCCCGCAGCAGCCCGCGACCGAGCCGGCAGTGCGCCCAGGCCAGCCTCCGCCGCGCCAGGCCGTGCAGCGCCTCCTCCTCCCCCTCCAGCACGCGGCCGATCACCTGCGCCTCCCATCGGCGCATGTCATTTCCATAGGCGCTTCTCTGATAATCGTGTAAGCGATAGATAGTCAACGGCGCGGGCAAGATCGCGAGCGACCAGCGCCGCGCGATCCGCAACCACATCTCCCAATCCTGCGCGAGGAGGAGCGATTCGTCGAATCGCCCGCACCTGTCGAAGCATTCTCGCCGCACCATCACGCTGGAGGTGGTGAGCCGGTTGGCGCGCACTAACGCGGCGCGGCCGACGGAGTGCAGACGACGCGGCTTGCTCCGCAACCGCGGCCTGGCGGGAAGGCCAGGCCTTCTCAGCACCCCGGTCCCCAACACTCCGATCTCGGGACGGCGCTGCATCCACGCCACCTGCCAGGATAGCTTCTCGGGATGCCACAGATCGTCGTCGTCGAGGAAGGCGATCAGATCGCCGGAGGCCGCCTCCAGCCCGACGTTACGCGCGGCGGCGGGACCGGCCCCGCCGCCGGACAGAAAGTGGATTGGAGCACACGCGGCCTGGAGTAGCGAGCGCAACGCCTCCCCCGCGCCGATTCCGTCGTCCACCACCAGGATCTCGGCGGGCGGGAAGGTCTGGGCGCAAACGCTCGCGACGGCCGCGCGGAGGTACTCCGGGCGGTTCCGCGTCGGGACGATCACGCTCACTGTCGGGGAAGTCACGGGCGCTGCTCCGGGCGCCATGATCCTGCGGCGCCGCAACGAGGATAGTATGCCTCATCGTGGGTGTCAACTTCACGACCAGCGGGCATTGACGCCCCTCCCCGGGCGGGGTATGATTGCCTGCCGACCGACCGGCGGCGGAAAGGGGGGAGGGCGCGACGCGTAGCTTGTCGGTTCCGGGGGTTCGGCTCGGGCCTCCGGCCTCATCTGTTGGCATCAACTAAAGGGGGATTCCACCATGTCGAGAAAGCTGTGCTTCGTCGTCATCGTCGTGACGTTGGCTTTATCATTCGCCTCCGCCGCGTTTGCCACCACCTGGAACGTCTCCGATATCACCGGACTGCGCAACGCCGTCGCCGCCGCCGCCCCCGGGGATGTGATCTTGATGGCGGACGGGACCTACTCCTTCAGCGACACCACCGGGTGCAACATCTCGGACAAGAACAACCTCACCATCCGCAGCGCCTCCGGGAATCGCGCCGCGGTGATCATGACCGGCCTGGGACAGGACAGCCGCAAGACCCAGTTCGGGTTCAAGATCTTCCGCTCGGACTACCTCACGATTCAGGACATCACCATTAAGAACGTCTACTGGCACTGCATTCAGGTGAACGAGGGTTCGGAGTACATGGTGCTCCGCAACCTGTACCTGTGGGATGCAGGCGAGGGGCCGCTCAAGGTGACCTCCCCGGGCACCGCAGGGCCGTACTGCGACTACGGGCTGATCGAGAACAGCACGCTTGGGTACACGGACCGGGGCACACGGTCGGTGTGCGAGGGCATTGACATTGTCGGGGCAAAGGGCTGGGTGATCCGCAACTGTGATATCTACCGGGCGAGGCAGCAAGGAAACAACATCGGCTGGGGGTGCTTCGCGAAGGGGAACGCCCAGGACACCGTGATTGACGGCTGTTACTTCGAGGACTGTGGCATCGCCATCTCCTTCGGCAATGGCCTCACGGGCTCGCAGTGGTTCCGCGACGGCGACGCCACCTATGAGCATCGCGGCGGCATCATCCGCAACAACATTGTCAACCGCACGAAGGATGTGGCCGTCTATCTGAGCCAGTCCATTAACTTCAAAGTGTACAACAACACCCTGTGGAGCACGTTCTCCGGGGCGGATAGCTCCATTGATACCAACATCCCCCCGTGCGACGGACAGATCATGGACAACATCTGCTCCCAGAACTACCGTCTGCGCAACGGCGCGGGTGGCACCGTGCTCAACAACATTTTCCACGCCAGTGCGTCGCTCTTCGTGAATCAGCCGGGGGGCGATTTCCACCTCTTGCCGACCGCGACCTCCGCGATCAACATGGGCATCAACTCCGCGGTTGACGTGCCCACCGATTGGGATTGGCAGACCCGGCCGAACGGCTCCGCCCTGGACATCGGCGCGGACGAATACTATCCGTAGACAGGCGTCGAGAGACAGACCCTGGGGGAGGCGGCGACGCCTCCCTCTCTCCGTGTGGAGCGCCGGGGCAGGAGGCGGGGCTGGCGCGACGAACCTGATCGGTATCACCGACGTACGAGAGGTCTGCTGTGGGGAAGCGCAGGGCGTCATTCCTGGCGATGGTCGCGATCCTGATCGGGGCGGGCGGCCTGGCCGCGACCGCCCCGGAGACCATCAGGTTCACATTTCGTCCGCCGAACGGGACGAAGTACACGCAGCGGCTCACCTCCACCAAGGCG
>CAZUGW010000026.1:6897-8662 GCA_964620055.1 uncultured bacterium | reverse complement strand
CCCCTCGGGCTATCGCGTCACCACCACGCTGACCTCCGCCACCACGACCCCGCCTGAGTTGGCCACCATGAAGTCGGCGCTGGTCGGCGTCCCGATCACCTATGACCTCGACCGGAACGGGAGGGTGAGGGCGGTGCTCGGCTGCGGCGAGGCGATGAAGCAGGTCAGGGTGAAGCTCGGCGGGGAAAGCGCGCACGCCAAGGCCGCGATGTTCTCGGAGCAGGCGATGGTGAGCCAGTTGTCCGATGACTGGAACCGCCGCATCGGCGACTTCGGGGGAAAGACCATGACCACCGGGAAGGTGGTGGTCTCGGCCGACCGGTACCTCCTCCCGCACGGCGAGCCGGCGTGGTACTACGTCACCACGCGGCTGATGGGGCGCGTGAAGTACGCCGGACACAACTGCGTCAAGCTCCGCTTCGACTCCAATACCGATCCCCAGGCTCTGGGCAAGACCGTCGGGAAGAGCGCCTCCGAACTCCTCGCTCTGGGCGGACAGCAGTTGCCGAGGCCCAAGGCGACGGGGCCGCGCATCACCGGCAGCGGGGAGCGCGTGATTGACCCGGCCACCCTGCTCATCTACTCCGACACCAATGCCCGCAACGTCACCATCTCGATGAAGGGGAAGGACGGCAAGGTGATCACCGTCTCCGAGATGGAAAAGCAGGCGTATACGTTCAAGTATGGCAAGTAGGGCCGCGGCGCTGAGAGAGTGATCCGGAGCTTACTCCGCAGGAGGCGGCGACGGTGTCGTCGGAGGGAACAGATCCAGGTACATCTGAATGACGGGGGAACCGTCCTTCTGCTTTCCGATGCGCTGGCAACCGCGCTTTTCGTAGAAGGGGGCTCTGTCGGAGTACGCGTCAACGATGAGGAAACGGCAGCCGAGCAGAGGCGCCACCCTCGTACGGGAGATGCGATAGGCCCAGGAGAACAACTCTTTCCCTACCCCGCGCCCTTGGTAGCGGTCGTCAACCGCGAGTCTGGCGAGCAACACCCCGGGAATGCCGATACCGGCGTCGTCTCCCAACTGGGCTGCTCTTGCAGCCTCGATGTCCACAGGCCTAGCGGGCTGAAGCTTGATGGCGCAGCAGCAAAGGGCGAAGTATCCGACGAGGCCGAGGTCCCCATGCGCAAGGTAGATGCGGCTCAGGTTCTTCTCCTGATACCGCAAGGCGTCGTGCTTGATGAAGTCCTCGAGATCCTCGGCCCCGGACCCGTTCCTGCAGCAGAACCCTGACACTTGCTCGGCGTTCACCAGGCGCCGAATGGTCAGGGCTCCCGTGGGCATGCGCGTATCCGATTACCGGCGCGGCGACGCGGGGGCTTCCTCTGACCCCAACTGGAGGCGGGCGTCGTCCAATTCCTCCGAATCCTTGAGCGTCTGCAACGCGGCCGCGCTGGGCGCCGCCGAAAGCAGCCGCGCGTATTCCGCTTTGGGATCATCGGATTCGACAAGACACTCGAATTCGATCGGCCTCGCCATTGCCGCTCTCCTCCGCGCCCTAACGAGCGCGTTTCACCGAAGACATGATACCACATCCAAGCTGATTGGGGGGTGTCGTGTTACCGTCCGATGGGTGAACCCCAGAGTTGTCCCGCGGGAAGGTTCCCACAGTGCCCCTCAGACTGACCCATCTCGACGGGGCGGTTCCGTTGACTTATCTCCCCCCAGGGGTTACATTCGTGGGGTCGCTACGCCACGAATGCAGAAGATGAAACGTCTCGTCATAGTCGTGTCCATCGCCATACTCCTCGCTCTTCT
>CAZUGW010000026.1:0-6887 GCA_964620055.1 uncultured bacterium | reverse complement strand
GCCGGTCGGTGGCAAGCAGGCCGCCGAGCTCTCCCGATGGCTGGAGGAGCAGGCCTACTCCAGCTATGCCATGACTCGCCGCGCGTCGGAGGAGAAGCCCCCGCCCAGTCCCGACGGCCTCACCCTGGGCAGCCCCAATGTCTTCGCCGCGGTCGGCTGCAACCCAGACGATCTCTCCGAGATCGAGGTCCTTTGGGGCGACCGGCGCACTGTCGAAGCCGGTCACCGTCGCGGCTAGCACCGGCCTCCTCGACGCGCAGCCCCTCTCCGAGTTCGCTTCGCAGTCCCTGCGCCGCGTGCGCCATACGGCCATCTCGGTGTTCCAGGCGGAGAGCGACGGGCTGACCATCACCGCCGTGGATTTCGCCCCGATGGGAAAGGACGACAACTTCCTGGTGCGCTGGTTCCTGGCCGAGAACAACGGGGTCGAGACGCGCAGGGTGACGCTCTCGCTGAAGCTCGCCGCGGCCGGCGAGTGGCAGCGGCACGGCAGACACGCGTTCCAACTCGGGGACAACTTCGCGGTGGTGTCGGACGCGAGCTTCAGCGCGAAGGAGGACACGCTCACCCTCCCCCTGGGTCGCATCGGCGCGGGGAAGCGGGCCGCGGCCGCGCTGTTCATCATCGTGGCGAAGGACCAGGCCGCGCTGGATCGCTCCATGACGCGCGCCGAGGAGGCGCGGCACGATCCGATGTCCCTGCTGCAAGAGACCAGGGCGAACTGGCAGAAGTGGTGCGCGGAGACGCCGCTGGAGACCGGCGATGAGCGCACCGACGATCTGATGGACTCGCTGCTCTGCCTGGTGCGCGCCCACATCGGCCCGGAGGCCATCCATACCGGCTCCGTTCGCTACCCCCACGACCGCGCCTGGGTGCGGGACGATTACTGGGTGGAGCGCGCGCTGCTAGAACTGGGGCGCGTGCCGGAGGCGCGGCTGAACCTCGACTTCTTCCACCGCGCCTGGCAGAAGGGCGGGATCGCCTCCTCCTACCAGATCCCGGACGGCAAGCCAATGTCGTGGGGCTATACGCGGGTCGAGCTGCCGCATTACCTGGTGCTGATGGTGCGTGACGCGGAGGAACTGGGGCGCGTGGACGCAGGTCCGTACTGGGATATGGTGCGCGGGTGCCTGGACAACGCCGCGGTCTCGCCCGAGGGCCTGCAGCCGATGAACGGAGACGAGACCTGGATTCTCGCCGCGCCGGTGCGCGAGCTCGACGATCTGCTGGACAACTCCCTGCTCCTCATCGCCTCCGCCGAGTACGGCTCCAAGCTCGCGCTACGCATGCACGATCCCGCGCGGGCGGCTAACTACGGCTCTATCGCCTACCGCGCCCGGTTGGCCCTGCGGAAATTCATGCCGGACCGCGGCCAACCCGACTGGTTCGCCCTCGGGCGCGGCGGGGACGGCTCGCTGGACTTCTCCCTCTGCCCGGAGGTCTATGCCCGGGCCGCGATTCTGCACGTCCTCCCGGCCACCGATGGGCTGGTCATCTCCGGGTTGATCGCGGGCTGGCAGCGGCTGAACTATGATCGCGGGATTCGCACCCATGCGCGCAGCGCGACCATCAACGGTGGCACTCCGGGGTACGTGCTCTACGCCGCGGCGGACAGCCCCAGCGCCGCCTCGCTGTTCAGCCGCGAGCTGTTGGGGCGGATGCCGGACTTCGCTTCCGCGACGGGCTGTGTGTGGGAGATGCACGATCTGCACGATCCCGCGTGGGGCGGGGAGAAGCTCCGCCTGTGGGACTCGGCGGTGCTGCTGCTGGGGATGGCGCACGCGCTGTTCGACATCCAGCGCCTCGATCAGGTGCACTTCGTGCCGCGGCGCGAGCCCACGCCGATCATCCAGGCCCTTACCGACCTGCCGGAATTCAACGCGGAGGAACTGCTCTCCGCGGCCGGCCCCGCGCTGATCTTCGAGCAGCAGTCCCCGGAGCATGCCGCGCGAATTGCGCGGGAACTACTGCGCCACTGCAACCGCCAGTTCGGGATCGCACCCTACACCGACGCGCCGCCGGAGGACCAGTCGGCGATCATCGTCTCCGTCGGCGACCCGCCGGGGGTATGGCTGAACACGCCGCTGGGCTACTACGTCCGCGCCTGGGGCGGCCCGCCGCAGTTGTGGGTGAAGAACCGCGGGAATGTCTACGCCGACACCGACCCGGTGCTGACCGACCTGCTCTCCTACCTGCCCCCGCAGTGCGAGCGGCCCGGCGCCTTCCCGGACGCGAACTTCGACCTCGCCGCGCGCTTCGGCGAGGCCCCCTCCGGCGTGGCGCGGATCACTGCCCTGAGCGACGGCCACTCCTCCGAGCGCACCCTCGACCTCGCGGGCGAGCAGGCCGACCTCACCCTCGGCGACACGCAGATCAGGGTGCAGACCTATGTCGAGAAACCGGGGACGATGACGCTCGCGGTCACCGCCACCCGCCCCGCCGCGGCGGAACTGAGCCTCACCCTCCCCTCGGGCTGGTGGCTGCTCTACGCCCGCGACATGACGGGCAAGTGGAACCGCGTCTCCGACCCCGTCCGCGAGGAGCACCTGCCGGATGGCCGTGTGCGGCTGAACTACTCCTTGCGCGCGAACAAGGAGCCGTTCAGCATGGGATTTCAGTTGGCGCGTTTGAGGACCTACTGAGTGAGAGCCGCCGCGTTATTCAGCGCCACCCACCTTCCGTCCGGAAGCTGACCCTCCAGGTGGAGATAGGTGTCGGCGTTCTTGAGCGCCTCGGGGGAGCCCGCGGCTCCGGTCGGTTTCAGGTGAAGAGCCGATACCTTGGCAAGCGGGATTCCCGAGGTAAGCGTGAGCGTTTGCTCGTCTTTCCCCGAACCTGCCGACGTGGAGGCGGCCTCGACCTGCTTGGTGGCGATCGTCTCGTTGCCCAGTCTCACGGCGACGCTCACTGGCCTTGCGTCCGCGGGCAGGTCGCCGAAGCTCCTGGCCCCGATCCTCAGTTTCGTGATGGTCACCGGCTGAGTGCTGGTCTCGGCCGAGGCCACCTGCGCGAGAGTCTGGGCGCCTTTCTGCTGCTGGGTAAGCGACTGGGCGAGATATTGCGACTTATCGGTCAGCTCGGCCTTCAGTTGTGTCAACTGGCGGTTCTCGCCCGAGAGCTGCTCGTTCTTCTGCTGGACGCCTTGCACCGCGGCCAGGCCGGATTTTATGCTGATGATGACGACGATCACCAGCAGTCCACAGATCCCGAGGACGGCCCCACCGTGGATCTTGATCCCGTATCCCTCTATGTCATTGGGGGGGGCGTCGGACTTCTTGGTCATCCACTCCCGGAATCCCCGGCTGAAGATCATGGCGCTGACCAACATGAACAGCATGAGCATGCAACCAACGCAGACGACGGCACAAATAGTGTACGCTGACATGGCTCCTCCCTCCGTACCTTAGGCGGCACTGGTCGGGCGAGGCGCTTCGCCCGGCCGTCCGGACCGCGTCTCACTGACAAGGGCTAGTGTTTCAACAGAGCGATCGCATTTCCTCTTGCTATCTTGGCAGCCGGACTTTTGGGCGACCCAACGGGTCGCGCCTACGTGTACACCCCGTACTGCTTCACCAACTCCACCACCCGCGCGTAGTTCTGCAGGCTCACCTGCGGCGGGAGGGAGTGGTCGGAGTGGAAGATGTATCCGCCCGGGTTGGACATGCCGATGGCGAGTTTGTCGCGCACTTCCTTCTCCAGCCGCGCCGGGTCGCCGAACCATTCCCGCACGTCCACGCCGCCCATGAAGCAGAGGTGATTGCCGTACTCCTTCACCAAGTAGCCCAGGTCCACGCCGGCCTTGACCTCGAGGGCCTGGAGGCAGTCGAACCCCGCGTCAATCATCGCCGGCACGAGGGAGGTGATATTGCCGCAGGAGTGGAGGATAACCGGCCAGCCCTGGGAGTGCGCGAACTCGGTGAGCCGCCGGTGGTAGGGCAGCAGTTGCTCGCGGTACATCTTCGGCGAGAAGAGAGGGCCGTTCTTGTAGGCGAGGTCATCCCACAGCCACATCCCATCGAAGTCCAACCCGCGGTCCACGTAGAGTTGCATCATGCCGATCACCATCTCGGCGTCGTACTCGTACATCTCCATCACCCATTCCGGGTCCTCGGCGAGGGCGGTGAGCGCGCCCTCGACACCGACTTTGCGCCAGGTGGCCTCGTAGCCAGGGATGGCCGCAAGGCAGATGAACTGACCCCGCTCTCTCCATCGCGCGTGCTGCTGCTTGATAGAGGGCCAGTCCACGCGATTCGCGTCGGGCGTGAGCCGGCCCTTCAGCGCGTCCCACTCTGCACGGGTCTCGATGGGGAATCCGATCAGCTCTGGGGTGGAGCGGCGGTCGAGCCAGTTCCTCTTCGTATCGCCCCAGCCGTCGCGCTCGATCACGTATTCGTCGGTGCGCGCGATCACCTCCGGCGGGAAGCCGAAGGAGTTGTCAACGCTCACGATCTCCAGCTCGAGGCCGAAATGCTCCTCCGCCGAGACCCCCTCCGGCAGGCCTTGGGTGTGCCACGCGTCCACCGTGGCCTGCCAGAAGGCCTCGTGGATAGGCACGCGGTCGGGCTTGCCGTGGCGGAGGCAGGTCAAGACGCGGTCGCGGGATGTCATGGTGAACTCCTCTTGTCAATGAGGGCGACCCGCGGTGCGGCTCTCCCCCATGTCTGCTCTACAGGGCACAGCATGCTGTGCCCCTACAACCCTAGCCACTGCAACGCGTTCTTATTGAACACGCGGTCTATCACTTCCTCTGAGGCGCCGGCCTCGCGGAAAATGTCCCGGTCCTCGGCGAGGTTGGGGCGGTAGGCGTCCGGGTTCTCGGGGTCGGCGTTGTCGCTGCCATAGATCAGGTGCTCATCACCGATCAGGGCGAGGGCGGTGCGGAGGGCGTTCACCTTGTGCAGCCGCGGCGCGCCGGTGGTGATGTCAATGTAACAGGTCCACTCGTGGCCGCGCTTGGGCTGGGTCCACTGCAGCTTCTGGCACATCGCAATACACTCATCGGTCCAGGGCCAGGAGATGTGGGCCAGCGCGAAGCGGATCCCCGGGTACTCCATCATGATCTCGAACTCGGCCGGGCGGCAGTACTTCGAGGTGTTGCCCCACGTCCAGAGAATCCCGCTGTGGAACAGCATCGGCTTGCGGTACTTCTCGACCCGTTGGTAGACCGCTTGCGCCCGCGCATCGTCGGGGTACCACTGATTGGGGAGCATCTTGACCCCGCTCAGCCGCTTTTCCCCCAGCGCGTAGTCCACCATCTCCACTGCGTCCGGCAGCGTGGGCTCGATCCAGGCGAAGCCCACCATCCGCGTCGGATCGGGAGCGACGATCTTCGCGAGCTCGTCAATCGCGGCGCGGTGGCCGACGGGATCGGGGGCCTCGGTGACCAGCGAATAGTACGCGGGACGGGACATGAGCACGATGCGCTCCAGCCCCACCGCGTCCATCGCCTTGAGCACCTTGTTCCCGTCTTCGCCGCCTTTGCAGTGAACGTGGACGTCAATGGCCATGGGGACCTCGCTCCGAATCTAGGGCTTGAACCTCGGGATGGTCTTACTCCACTTCGCGTGCCCGTCCCAGAACACGTAGTTGCTTCCGCCGGAGTGGATGGGCCAGATGTCGTACTCGTCCCCCTCGCCCCCGTTCTCGCTCTCGAACAGCATCACCGTGCCCGTGAGATCGTTGACGTCGTTCTGATTGTGAACATACTTGTTCGTGGTGTACTGCGCGCCCATCGGACATTCCCCGGCGGTCCCCAGGGTTCCGCCCTGCAATTTCGACATCCCGAGCTGGCGTATGTTGTTCAGGCAGGAGACCTGGAACGCCTTCAGGCGCGCCTGCCAGGCAGAGGCCATGATCATCCCCACCAGGATCATGATGATCGCGATCACCACCATCAACTCGATCAGCGTGAAGCCGGCGCGGCGGGTGAAGGGAGCTTTCATGCCCCCATTGTACGGTCGCGGCTCCCGTTGTCAACCGAGGGCGGGGGTGATAATATGCGAGGAGTCGAAAGGCGAAGAGTCGAAGAGGCGAGGAGTCGGACGGCCGTTTCGCCTCTTCGCCTATCGCCTTTCGCCTCTTCGATTCCCAAGGAGACATGGTGTCACAGCCTAGCAGCAGCCAGCCTTTCGCGCATCTCCACGTCCACACCGAATACAGCCTCCTGGACGGCGCGTGCCGGGTCAAGGACCTGGCGCAGCGCGCCGCGGAGTTCCAGCTTTCCGGCCTCGCCCTTACCGATCACGGCGTGCTCTACGGCGTCGTCCCCTTCTACAAGGCCTGCAAGTCGGCCGGGGTCAAACCCATCATCGGATGCGAGGTCTATGTCGCGCCCCGCAGCCGCTTCAGTAAGGAGGGCTGCTCGCGGACAGTGCGGAGGGGTATCGCAATCTCATCGGCCTGGTCACGGACAGCAATGTCGAGGGGTTCTACTACAAGCCCCGCGTGGATCGCGAGCTGCTCGCGAAGTACACCGGCGGCCTGATCGCGCTGGGGGCGTGCCTCTCGGGCGAGATTCCGGCCCTGCTCTACCAGGACCGAGACGAGGAGGCGCGGCGGCTGGCCGGCGAGTACCAGGACCTGTTCGGGAAAGATCGCTTCTACCTCGAGCTTCAGGACAACGGGCTGGAGGAGCAGGTCAAGGTCAACGCGGCGCAGATTCGACTGGCGCGCGACCTCGGGATCGGCCTGGTGGCGACGAACGACGCGCATTATCTGAACCAGGCGGATGCGAAGGCGCATGACGTGCTGCTCTGCATCGGCACCAACTCCACCCTCGATGACCCCAAGCGGCTGCGCTTCGGCAGCGACCAGTTCTACCTGAAGAGCCCGGAGGAGATGGCCGCGGGGTTCGCCGAGTGCCCGGAGGCCTTGGCGAACACGCATCT
>CAZUGW010000025.1:16631-17117 GCA_964620055.1 uncultured bacterium | reverse complement strand
GCCCGGGATCACCCCGGAGGGAGAGACGACCGGGACGCGGGAGAGGGCGGTGGAGAACCAGTACGTGCTGTCGAGGTGCAGATTCGTCACGCCCTGGGCCATCGTAATGCTTCTGGTGGGATGGCGGAACCAGTAGCTGCTCGACCCGGGCGGGTCTCCCCCCACGGCCCCGCCCATATTGGCCGCACCCGGTTGGCCGTGGAAGTTGGTGTGACAGCCTTGGCACCAGGCCGCGAGGCCGTTCGCGCTGCCCGTGTATCTGATATTGCTAACCGAGTACTGAGTTGAAGTTGGAGTCAGCGCGGCCTGGGTAATGGCCGTAACAGGGAGATCGGCCGGCGCATTGCCGGGGCGAAGCAGCAGGTTGCGGTAGTACTGGTTCCCGTGCGGATTATGGCAGTTGGCGCAGGAGGTGCCGGCCCCATTTGACCAAGTTCCACCGGGCGCGGTCTGGGCGGCCACGCCGAGGTCGTGTCCGTTCGCAGT
>CAZUGW010000025.1:0-16621 GCA_964620055.1 uncultured bacterium | reverse complement strand
AGTGGAGGTTCCCACCGCCGCCTGGAAAGCTCCCGCCGCCCTCTTCACACTCGTCGTCTCATAGGAGGCCGCGCCGGACACGTCGGGGGCCGTATCGCCTGCCCCGGACCCACCATCGTGACAGGTCAGACAGAGCTCGGAGGTGGTGGCCGCCCGCAGCAGATTGGGATAGCCCGTCGGATTGGGCAGGCCGCCGCCGTAGGTGATGCCGCGACGGGAGGCGTGGATGATGTGACAGTCGGAGCAGTGCAGACCACTGCCCACGTGGTAGTCCCCCCCGAACAGGAGCGTGTGGCCGCTGCACAGCGCGAGCATCCCGGTCAGCCCGAGGCTCATCGCCCACGTGCCTCTCCCGCGCTTGCCGATGGGCCTCGTCACGGGGTGAACCTCTCCAGCGGATCGTCGAAGGCCAGGACTTGCAGCCGCCGTCCCTGCTGCTCCAACACGTAGATGCAACCCAAGCCGTCCACGGCGACAGCAACCGGGTAGAAGAACTTACCCTCCGTCTGGCCAAACTCCCCAAACTGCCGGAGCAGCATCCCGAAGCGGTCGTACACGCCGATGGTGTGCCGATTGGTGTCCACCAGCCAGAGTTGGTCGAACCGATCGAGATGGAGGCCGGCGGGCCGGAGGAGGTCGTCCGGTCCTTCTCCATGACGGCCTATCTGATACAGGTACTTCCCGGCGGGATCGAACACTTGCACCGGCGCGGCCAGCGAATCGCTCACATAAATACGGCCGAACCGGTCTACCGCGATGTCCTCGGGAGCCTTGAACCGGCCCTCTCCCTCTCCCCGCGTCCCAAACCGCGCCTGCAACTGCCGGGATTGATCGAACACCAAGACCTCGCAGTTGGCCCGGTCCACCACATAGAGCTTATCGTTCCTGTCCAGCGCGATTCGGCCAATCCGGAGCGGCTCTCGCGCGCCCAGGTCGGCGAGCTTCAGCTCGGATTCCGGCTTACCCGAGGCGTCGAAGACCCTGATTGAGTTCGCGCCGCGGTCGGCCACCACCAGTTCCCCGCTTCCGTTTACGGCCAACGAGACCGGCTCGAAAGCAGGTCCCGCGCCGACCACGAAGGCCGGAACGCCCTGCCGGCTGAAGGCGACGATCTGTCGCTCACCTGGATCGGCCACGTAGAGTATCCGATGGCGCGCGTCCAGGGCCAAGTCGGTTGGTTGCTGGAACGGCCGCTCGGGCGAGTACCCGGTCAGGACGAAGAGCGGCCGCACCGGCAATTTGCGGCCGACAAAGGCCTCACTCGCCCTCGGCGCAGTTCCCAAGGCCGTCACCACGACTCCAGCTAGCGCAAGCGCGCGCATCACGTCATTACCTCCGAGGAGGCGATCCTTGCCTGACCGGACGCACACCGGTGGTCCGCAATTCCAGCGGCCGGTCCCGCCCGTCACTGAGCCCGAGCAGGTGAATCTGCTCGCGATTCCCGCGCAACGAGGTGTAAGTGAGCTGCTTGCCGTCGAGCGCCCAAGAGGGATAGGCGGCGGCCCGTTTCAGCAGCTTTGGAGGCCTCGTCGTCCCCTGCTCGAGAGAGATCAAGTAGAGGGCTGGAGTGCCGTCGAGCTCTTCACCGAATACTAATCGGGTGCTGTCCGGCGACCAGGCGTAGGCCTCGGCCAGAGGATCAGCGAGGATGCCTCCCTCAGCTCTCAGTCGCCCGTCCGCCACCAGGCGCCCCAGCTTCCCGCTGCCACTTACCATCCGGATCTCCAGACGCGGTCCCGGCTCCTGACGAACTCGACCGAAGACGATCCATTTACTGTCCGGCGACCAGGCTGGCAGCATCACCAGGGCCTTCTCCTCGCCCGGGCCGGGCGCGAAGAGAACCGACACCGCTCCATCTTCGACCGCCACCTTGCACACCGCGCCGTTTTGCACGAAGGCGATCTGCTTCCCGTCCGGCGACCAGGACAGTTGACTGTACGCGAGGCCGGGGGAGGGAGGAGGGAGCAACTCTCTCTCCGTCTGGCTGTCAAGTTCCCTGATTACCAGGGAGGGCTTGTGGTTCACCCATTTCACGTAAGCGACGCGGTCGCCGCGGGGAGAGAGATCGGCCGACGTGGGATGCTCTGTCGTCAGGAGCGACTGCGGAGCCTCGGTCGCGGGCAGCAACTTGACCTCTTTCCCGATCACGAGCACCCCCTGTTTTGCCCGCCGCGGCCATCGCAACGGCAGGGGCTTTCCGGGGTCGGCGGGGGTCACCATGGCAAAGGCTGTGCCATCCGTTTTGCTCCGGCAGAGCTGGAAAGCGCCGTCCCGTCCGGCGTTAGACAGGAAGTAAAGATAGGCGCCGTCGCCCGACCACTTGCTGTTCCAGGAGGAGGGTGACGTGCGCGTCAGTTGAGTCCGACGCTGACCGTGAATCTCCAGCAGGTAGAGATTCCGGCCATCGCCTGGTTTCTCGGCCGCTTCGAAGGCGATATAGCGACCGTCTGGCGACCAGCGTGGAAGCGCCGCCTCTGCCCAGCCGGAGGAGAGGCGCACCGCGCGGCCGGTATTCACCTCCACCGTCGAAATGCCATAGAACCCCTTGTCTGACGAGACATAGACCAGGTGCGCGCTATCCGGCGACCAATCAAGGGCACTACGGTCTACTTGGCTGACATGAAGCCGGCGGCTATTTCGCCCGTCTTTGCTGACCAGCGTCACGGTGTGCATGCCCAGGAGCGCAATGCGACTGCCATCAGGGGACCAGCTTGGATAGCTTCCCATGCCTTTGAACACACGCGTGGGCCCGGTCTTGCCGTGGCTCTCGACGACATAGGTTGCCTCGCCCACGATGCCCCCAACGTCGAAGGCGATCCTCTTGCTGTCGCGGCTCCAGTTCAGGCTGCGTACCAGCAGGCCCTCGGCGAGTCGGCGTTGGTCCGCTCCAGTCGGTCTCGCCGCCCACAGGTCCCGGTGGTCATCATGTTTCTTCAGATAGGCCACCTGCGTCCCGTCTGGCGACCATACCGCCTCCGTGACATCGCCGGGCAGAAACGCGAGGATGGGCCTCTCCCTGCCGTTAGACGCCTCCACCGCGCGGAAGGAGGAGCGGCCCTCTCGCATGGTCTGGCAGTAGATCGTTTTCCCGTCGGAACTCCAGGCCTGCGGGCGGGCGCCCAGCCAGGTGAGCTGACGAGACCGACCCGGGGGCCCGACGTCAATCACCCCGGTGTTCGCGGGCGTGTTCGGAGTGCCAGAGACAAAGGCAATCCCGTGGCCGTCTGGCGACCACAAGGGTCGGCCGCCGCCGTTTGCGCCGGCGGCCGTCGCGCGTGCGGGCGTCACGGCGCTCCCGCCGAGGAGCAGACCACTCGTCGCGAGGACACTTATCCAAAACCAACTTCGCATCCTTCTCAACTCACCCCAGCCATGTTTGCGTTCTGAGGGCGGCGGCCCCAGGTCGAGTCGGCCCGGGGCCGCCGCGAAAGCCAGTCGTCAGCCCCCGATCACGCGCCCTTCTTATGGCACTGATCGCAGGCCGAAGTCTGGTCCGCACCACCTTCGTAGTACGGCCAGACCGTAGCGGAGTCGTACTTGCCGCCGTGAGCCTTATGGCAGCTCAGGCAGAAGACCTCATTCGTGTCGGCGGCCGTGGTGGTCGCCGCGTAAGTCGCTCCATCTTGCCCGAAACGAACCCGCGGGATACCGGAGGTACCGTCGCCGAGGCTGGTCCCGAACCCTGGGGTACCGGTGGTACCGGAGGCCCAGTGGGCGCCCTCGACGAGGCTAATCGCGGCGTTCTGCGGGTGCTTGTTGTTGGAGGTAATGTTCGTGTGGCAGTCCAAGCACCAGGTGACTACGTTGTTCGCATCGTCGAAGCCCACCGCGCTGGTGTCGTAATGGGTGGCCGAGGCCGCCCCGGTGGCGGGAACGGTGATCGCTTCCCTCAGAAGAACCTCGGTGCCGGCGGCGATGTCGATGGTGTCGGCGTCTCCCGCGTCAGGATTCACCAACAGGTTGCGGTAGTTGGTCGTGCCGTGGGGATCGTGGCAGTCGGCGCAGTTCATGCCCGCGGCCGCGCTCGTCCACGTGCCCTGGATTGCGGTCAGCGCCCCCGTCGCGTAGAGGTCGTGGCCGACCCCAGACGCGGCGGAGCCGTAATCGCTCTGGAAGTAGCCGGCGCTGTTCTTGTACACGCTGGCGTACGAAATCCCCAGCGTGTCATTCGGCGAGCCCGCCGTGCCCGAGGCGACGATGTCCGGCGCCGTGGTATCGGCGCCATCGTGGCAGGCATTGCACAGCGCATTGGTGCTCGCCGACTTGAGCAGACTGGCATACCCGGTCGGGTCGGACGGGCCTCCTGTACCATAGGAGGTCCCGTCCTTGCTCGCGTGCATGATGTGGCAATCCGTGCAGTGGAGTGCTGCGCCGCTGTGGTAGTCGCCGGCCAGCGCCACTCCGCCAACCATCAGGATTGCCCCAACCAAGACTGCGAGCAGCAAGACACAACTTCGATAAGTCGCGGTCACTTTATCTTTACACCTCCTTGAGTCTGTAGATCCTCAACTACCGGATCTCGGTACAGCCCAGCGAGTCTGAGAGGATGCACCTCCTTTCCTGGTTCCGCAGCCGCGCCTGATGGCGGCGCGGCGCCCAATATCCGAAATGCTTGGAAGCGTCGTCCAGTCTTCTCCAGCACGTAGAGAACGCCGTCCGGTGACGCGACCAGGTCCGAGGGGAAATAGAACTGACCGGGTGCGTTCCCGATCTCGCCGAACGCCCCCAGCAACTCGCCAGAGGAAGTGTAGGCTTTCACCTCGTGAGAGAATGCGTCTGCCACCCACAGGCGACCCGCGGCGTCAACGGTCAGCGCCACGGGAAAGTGGAAATCCTCAGGCTTGTTGCTGTGGCGGCCAAAGCCCGAGAGCCTGCGCCCCTGTGGATCAAATGCTTGCACGGCCGGGATTCCGGTGGTGTCCAGCACATAGATCGTTCCGTCGCCGCCCACCGCGACGTCCGCGATCATCTCGAACTTCCCCTCGCCTTTGCCCCGCGTGCCAAAACTGCGCAGCAGAGTCCCCCCCGCGTCCAAGACCAGGATACGCCCGGTAGTCCGCTCTACTAGGTAGACGTTGCCTTTGCTATCCCGCTCCATCTTTCCCGGACCCGCGCGCAGGCTGCGGTCCAACATCGCGCTAACCTTGATCGTGTAGACCGGCGCCCCGCGAGGATCTGCCAGGTCCACTTCATCTGACAGCGAATCTACGATCCATAGCCCACTCCCCTCGGCGGGTAGAATCCCATACGGCTCCCCGGGAATGCGCTTGCCCTCGCTATCCCGGACCCAATGGCGGAACCGATCTACCGGGACCCCGTTCTTGGCGAATACCACCACCTGATTGTTGCCGGTATCAGCGACGTAGAGCTCGGAGTGGACAGGATCGAAAGCCAGCCCCTGAGGGCTGAGGAACGTCTTGCCCGGGGCGTAGGCGGAAACTGAGAAGAGGAACTGCAACTCCACGGAATCGGCGCGCGCCACCACCAGGCCGATTCCGCCGGAGGCCAGCGCGCTACCGGCGATGACGGCTAGCAGAAGACTGCGTTTCATCGCTTGTGACACTCGCGACATAGTGCGTCCTCCTCTCGCGACAACAGCGAGGCTAACGGCGAACCGTGCACCGCGTGGCAGCGTGCGCACGTCATGGGTTGCTTCGTGTTGGGGTCCCGCACCAGCTTTCCCTTCCAGACGCCGACAGGGTGACTGAACCGTCCTTGCGTCCCATGACACCCGTTACAAAGAGCGACTCCGTCTTGTTTCAGCAGCGCCTTTTCGGTCGCGTCATGGCCCTGGTGGCAGAGCAGGCAGTTGCCTGTGGCAACTGGGCTGTGCTGATAGGAGGAGAAGGTGTCGCTCTCGATCTTGGCGTGACAGGCGAAGCACAAATAGTCCGTGCGGTCGGCCAGGTGAGTGGAGTAGTTGGCGGCGTGTGGGTTGTGGCAGGTGGTGCACAGGCCCTGGGCGGCCGGTGGGTGCTCTTTGGGGACGTCGCCTGCTGCTTCCTCCGCCGACGCCTTCTCTTTGGCGGGATGGCAGGTACGGCATAGCTCGCCCTGCGGCTTCACCAGTTGGACCGGGTCACCCGCGGCGCCCCGCCTGTGGCAGACCTCGCACTTTCCCTCGGCAAACGGTTGGTGCTTGAACTTCCCCAGCAGCTTCCCGGCGTGATCGAAAGAGTGCGGATCATGGCAGGAAGAACAATCGCTGGTCTTCACAGAATAGCCGGAGTGAGCGGCGACGAAGCTTTGCTTCTCCGCCTGATGGCAAGTGAGGCACGCGGACGACGGCGTGTCCACCAAATTGTGCCGCCGCTTCCCTCCATGGGGCGTATGGCACAGGAGACACTTTCCGTCCGCGACCGGTCGGTGCGTGTACTGACCATCCTGGTTGAGGACGGCCGCGTGACATCCCAGGCAGAGCTGTGACGGGGCTTGCTTGAGTGACCGCTCGACCCCCCCGTGGATCTTGTGGCAGGAAAGGCAAGACACCCCCCCCTGTGCGTGGCGGGTGTGCTGCCAGTGCTTGGGGTTGATAGTCGGCGCGCCGGCGGTCCCGCTATCCCCGAGGTGACATTTCCCGCAGATCTTCTCCACGCGCTGGGCCTCGGCGTCCGCCAGAGTCTCGCCGATCGGCTTCTTGCCGGTGCTTCCCACATGCTCGCTTCCCGGCCCGTGACAGGCTTCACATCCCAGCATGTCCGCGGGAAGACCGGAGGCCGACAACATCTTGCCGTGCCCGGTTCGCTCGAGCTCGGCGGAAGGCTGTGCGTGGCAACTCCGGCACACGCCCGATCCCACATCCGTCGGCCCCTCCGGCGACTCCGCCTGGGCGGCCGCAAAGGCCGGCAGACGCATCGGCGCCACGGTCGCCAGGAGGCCAAGCACCAACACGACCGTCAGCAGTGGCGCAATCAGCCGGCTCGTCCGATGCATTGTTGAATCTCGCTTGTTCTGTTCCTGATGGTCCATCGTGGATCGGCCCCCGTGTTACTCCTAGTCCCACGCCCGCGCGTCATGGCAGAGCATGGATGTTCAGGTCCTGGTGACACCGGGCGCAGACCAGCGCCGAGGGCGTCCGGGTGACCTTGGTCTTGTCCATCGTGGGGGCGTGCTCACCCGCGGGGCCGTGACACTCCTCGCACTGCACCCCTTCCAGGTTCACGCTCGCGTCGGCCGCGCCGTAACCCCCCCTCCCATAGCCGGTGGTATGGCAGGGCAGACACTTCTCATTCTTCTCCTGCCCCGCCAACTTCAGCAATTCGAAGGCCCGAGCATGCTTGGTCTCCCGCCAGGCCTTTTGAATGGGGTCGGCGTGGCATATGCAGGCCGCCGCCCCGACATACTTCGCGGTCTGATCCGACTTGACCTCGGCCGGCGTGCCCAGGGCGCACAATCCGACCAGCGCCAGCAGTACGGCGAGAACCACTAATGTACGTTGCATACTTCCTGCCTATCCTTGACGTTCGCTCTGAATTGCGGCGCGCGCCTCGACCAACGTGAGGTCGCTCAGGAGGCGCGACGGAATGCGGTAAGGCGCCGGATCGCTCTCTACCTTCGGGGCCAACGACTCACCGGCCGCTCGCAGTGTCGCGGCCTGACCGTTTCCTAGCGCCAACTCCTGCTTGAAGCTGAGCCGCGTCTCGTGCAGCAGCCGCTTGGTGAGCGATCCCGCGAGGTCCGCCACCAGCTTGCGATCCTCGGGGGAGAGCCGGGCCAGCTTGCGGGCGAATTTGCCGAGTTGGTCGTCCTGGGCCTGCGTGAAGCGGTCGTGCAGCGAATTCAGCATCGTCACCGCCTCCCGTGCGACCAGCCACTGCCAGTAGTCCTCAGCCTCCTCGCTGACGATGGCCTCGGCCGCCACCACCTCGGCCGCGCGGCCGGCCACGGCCTCGTTCAACTCGCAGGTGAGATCGTCAATGTCGTAGAGGTGCACCCCGGGGAGGGACGCTACTTCGGGGTCTATGTCCCGGGGCACCGCGGTGTCGAGCAGGAAGAGCTCCCGGCCATCGCGCCGGCTCATCGCCTCGGCGACGTGCTCCGCCAACAGCACGTAGTGCGGCGCCGCGGTGGAACTGATCACGATGTCGGCCTCGACCAGGCCCTGGGTGAGCTGGTCGTAGCGCAGGGCCCGGCCGCCGATCTCGTCGGCCATCTCCTGGGCGCGGCTGTGGGTGCGATTCGCCACCAGGATGGTATCCGCACCGTGCTGGCGGAGGTGGCGCGCCGCGCTCTCCGCGATCTTTCCCGCCCCCAGGATCAGGAAGGTTCGCCCCCCCAACGGGCCGAGCACCCGTTTCGCCGTCTCCACCGCGCACCGACCCGCCGAGAACGCCCCGCGGCTGATCCGGGTCTCGTGGCGCGCCCGCCGACCCGCCGCCACGGCCGCGAGGAAGAGGCGCTCCAGCGTTGACCCGACCACCTCCGCGCCCTTCGCGGCGCCCAAGGCCGCCTTCACCTGCCCGAGGATCTCCGCCTCGCCCAGGAGTTGGGAGTCCAATCCCGCCGCCACCCGGCAGAGGTGATCCGCTGCCTCATGTCCCACCAGTTCGTAAACGTGCGGCCAGAGCGAATCCGCACTCAGTCCCGCGTGGTCGAAGAGCCAGGCGCGGACGGCCGGGCCGGCGTGATGCGTGGAGGCCGTGTAGATCTCCGTCCGGTTGCAGGTGGTGAGGATGACGACCTGGCCAACACCGGGGAGGGCGCGCAGGCTGGACAACGCCAGCGCCAGACGCTCGCCGGTGAAGGCGATGCGCTCCCGCACTTCCACCGGAGCGCTGCGAAAGCTAAGCCCGATACACACGATGCGCACGGCTCCGCCTTATCCGCTTCCAGGCGCTGGCCTCAACCGGAAGCCCCAGGTAATCCCAGCCTTGCCTCGCCTGTCCTCACCGCACTCCGCCTGTTCCGCTCGGAATCCCCTTGTGCAAGGCGGAACAAGTAGCTTTGTGAAAGTCTGCTCGAACTCAGGCAGATCGTTCCCGTGCGCAATCAGAAGGCGATTGTGAAAACTAGCACTAACGGATTATACCTGGATTCGGCCTCTTGTCAAGCATCTATATAGAAATAGTAGGAGGATAGCGGGTAAGTTGCTTACTGAGCCTAAGAGGGGTGCTGGGGCGAGTCTAGGGGCGTACAGAGGGTTTGCCGCCCTGATGTCTAGCCTGTCTCCAGGAACGCTAGGTGGGACGCCAGAGGTGTCGCGGCGGCCGGCTAGGCCCCTTTGCCGTCGAACCGAACTCGGCGCGTGTCCTGCTCCCGGCCCGTGGGGACGGTGAGCGGGCCGTAGAGCTCGGGTCGCCGGGTGACGATCCAGCGCTGCCCCGTGGCGTTCTCCAGCAGGGAGGCGTCCAGGTCGGCCACCACCATCGCGTCGTCGGCCTTCCAGGTCTCGGCGAGAATGCGGCCGTAGGGGTCGAGCACCATGGCGTTGCCGGTGCGAATCTCGTCGTCGTCCACCCCCACCCCGTTGCTAAAGACCAGGAACATCCCGTTGTCATGGGCCCGCGCCGGCAGCCACCGCATCAACCAGCCCCGGCCCTTCTCACCGTAGAACTCGTCCTCGATAGCCTTGGGGTCGGTGTGACGATTGTCCCAAACTGCACGATCTACGATTCCCATGATATTGGGGTCATTGGAGCGGCAGCCGCCGGTCTGGTGCGGGGCAAGGAGAATCTCCGCGCCCATTAGCGCGGTAATGCGCACATTCTCGACAATGTTGCAGTCATAGCAGATCAGCACCCCCACCCGGCAGCCGTGCGGAGTGTCGAATACGGTGTACGAGTTGCCGGGGTTGAGGTCGAGATGCACGAAGGGGTGGAGCTTGCGATGGTGGCGGAACTCCCCGTTCGGCATGGCCACCACGTAGGGCTTGAACAACTGCCCGTCCCCCTCGATCCCGATCATCCCTGCGCCGATGGTGACGCCGTACTGCCGCGACAGCGCCATCAACTCCTGGCACGACGGGCCGTCGTAGAGCGGCTCCGCCAGCGCCACCATCTGCTCGTAGGAGAGATGCCGCAGGAACCAGTAGCCGGTGATGCAGCACTCCGGGAAGGCGATGATCTCCACGCCCTGGGCCGCAGCCTCCGCGACGAAGTGGCGGATCTTGTCCAGGTTGGCCTGCTTATCCCCGGGCGCGTGCTCGAACTGAACGGCGGCGACGCGGATGTCACGCATGGCGCGGTCCTCGCGAGGTGATAAAGATAGTATTCACGGCGCGAGGCGGGCCTCCTGCGCGCCTTGCTCCGGCGGGCGGGGGTCTGTTACCATGCGGGCACAGGAAACACGACCATGACCCACCGCGAACGCGTTCTCGCCACCCTCGGACATCACGCGCCGGACCGCGTGCCCATAGACCTCGGCGGGACCGAATCTTCGTCCATGACTTCGGTCGCCTACAACCGCCTCCGTCGGCATCTCGGCCTCCCCCTCGGCGCGCGGGTGGTGGATCCTTACCAGCACGTGGTGTGCGTGGACGAGGACGTGAAGACGCGCTTCGATGTCGCCACCGAGATGCTCATTCCCGAGCCGCGCCGCTGGCGGAAGGCGGAGTTGCCCGACGGCACGCCGTACGAGTTGCCGGAGGGATGGCGCACCGTGTTCCGGCCCGACGGGACGGAGGAGGCGGTGAACGCCGCGGGCGACGTGATCGCGCGCCGCGCCGCGAGCGGCTACCATTTCGATTCAGTCAACCCGCCCCTCGCCCGTGTGGAGCGTGCCGCCGACCTGGCGAAGTATCGCGACGTGATCGCGAGCTTCGACTGGCCCGCCTTCGCCGATGAGAGTTTGGAGGAGTTGGCGGCGCGGGCGAAGCGCCTCCACGAGGAGACGGACCGCGCGGTGGTGTTCAACTACCAGGTCCACGTGCTCGCCGCCGGACAGATTCTTATGGGTTTCGAGGCCTTCATGTCCCACCTGGTGCTCGAACCCGGCCTGGCCGAGGCGTTTCTCACAGAGTTGGTGGATGCCTACTGCGAGCGGACGGAGCGCGTCCTCCCGGCGCTCGGCGACAGCATTGACGTGGTGCTGGTGAACGACGACCTGGGGACACAGCAGGGCCCGATGCTGTCACCTGACCTCTACCGCCGGACGATCAAGCCGCACCAGCGGCGGCTCTTCGCGCACCTCAAGTCCCACACGCGCGCCCCGCTCCTGCTGCACTCCTGCGGGTCAGTGCGCTACGCCATCCCCGATCTGATCGAGATCGGCGTGGACGCGCTCAACCCGGTGCAGGTCTCGGCCGCGGGGATGGATTCAGCGGAATTGAAGCGCGAGTTCGGTCGCGACCTCACTTTCTGGGGCGGGGGATGTGACACCCAGCACGTCCTCAGCCGCGGGACCCCCGACGAGGTGCGGCAGGAAGTAGAGCGCCGCCTCGCCGACTTCTCTCCCGGCGGCGGCTTCGTCTTCACCCAGGTCCACAATATCCAGCCCGAGGTCCCGCCGGAAAACGTGGTGGTGATGCTGGAGGCGGCTCACTCCGCCTGCTGATACCACTCCATCGTCCGCCGCAGTCCTTCCTCCGGTGACACCACCACCTGATAGCCGATCACCTCGCGGGCGAGGCTGATGTCGGCGACGGAGTGGCGGATGTCACCCGGCCGCGCCTCGCCGTGCCTGACGCCGACTCGCGCGCCGGAGAGCGAGATCATCGTCTCGGCCAACTGGTTGATGCTGATGGCCTGGCCGCAGCCGATGTTGAGCACCTGCCCCGGCGCGCCGGGAGAGAGCGCGGCCGCCAGGTTCGCCGCGACCACGTTCTCCACCGGGACGAGGTCGCGGGTCTGCTCGCCATCCCCATAGATCAGCAGATCCTCGCCGCGGGCGAGGCGGAAGGCGAACTGCGCGATCACCCCGGAGTACGGCGACTTTGGATCCTGGCGCGGGCCAAAGATGTTGAAGTACCGCAGGACCACCGTCTCCAGCCCGTAGAGCAAGTGAAATACCTGACAATACAGCTCGCCCGTGTGCTTCGCCACGGCGTAGGGAGACATCGGTTTCGCTGGCACCCCCTCGTGGACCGGCAGCACCTCCGTATCCCCATAGGCCGAGGCCGAGCCCGCGTATACCACGCGCGTGCACCCCGCGTCGCGCGCGGCGCAGAGCAGCTTGAGCGTGCCCAGCGCATCCACCTCGTGCGTGGGGATAGGATTCTCCACCGAATCGGCCACGGAGACGCGGGCGGCGTGGTGAAAGGCGTACCGCACGCCCTCGCAGGCCCGACGGCAGTCCTCCGGGACGGTGATGTCGCCCTCCACGAACTCGATGGCATCGGCCACCGCGCGCAGGTTCTCGCGCCGGCCGGTGGAGAGATTGTCCAACACGCGCACCGACGCGCCCGCCTCCACCAAGGCCTCGCTCAAATGCGACCCGATGAACCCGGCCCCGCCGGTCACCAAACACTTTCCCAGCGAGCCGTCGCCTCTAGCATCAGTCATGGGCGAGAGGCTTCTCCGGGGGCGGAACCACCTCCTGCCTCGGCCGGCCCCCGCGTGGACGGAAGGAAAACGCGCTTCAGCAGGGTATCTATCAGCATAGTGCCTCCGCCGCGCCGGCGGGGACGCGACCACTTCTGCACGGACTGAACATGAGCAAAACGCGGACGCGAGCGACGCCTGTCCTTCCCCCGGCCAAGAAATCCCCATCCCGTCGTGACTGGCCTCGCCTCTTGGGCGAGTCCGTGCTGTTGCTGCTGGTGCTGGCGGTCCCGATCGTCATCAACACCTACAGCCGAAACGACCTGGATCTCAAGGATACGACGCTGGGGATCGGTATTGCCCTCGGACTCTCGCTCTGGCTGATCGCAGGCCTGGCCCAGGGGCGGCTGTCGTGGGGGAGGTCGAGACTGACCGCGGTGGTGCTCGTGTACCTCCTCTGGGCGGGCGTCAGTGTCGCCTATTCAGGACAGTACTGGTTCGTAGCCGTCTCGGAATTCGGCCGACTTGCCGCCAACGCCGGTGTCTTCTTCCTGGCGCTGGTATCTCTGCGCACCCTGCCCCAGGCACGCCGCGTCATCGCCGCGGCGTGCCTCTCCGCGGTTCCGGTGTGTATCTACGCCTTCATGCAGGCGACCGGGCACGATTTCATCCACTGGGAGAAGCCGGTGGTTCGCGTCCATTCGTTCCTCGGGAACTCCACCTATCTCGGGGGCTATTGCGCCCTCCTCATTCCGCTCGTAGTCGCCGTCGGCTGGCCGTCGCGCCCCGATCCGTCGTCCGCGCGCCGGCCCTCTCTGTTCCTCCCGGTAGCCTGCGGGATACTCGTGGTGATGCTCACCATCACCCTCTTTCTCTCCTTCACCATCGCCGCCATCATCGGGCTCGTGTTGGGCGCGGTCGTCGCCTTCGCGCTGCTCATCGTCCACGAGGGGGGGAGGGCGATCAGGAAAGCCGGCCTTGGGCTGCTGCTGGCCGCGGTCGTGGTGACGCCGGTCGCCTACGTCGTCTACCGTCACATGCCCGCCGTTCAGCAGAGACGCGTGGAGAAGGTAGTTCACCTGCAAGACCCATACTCCGCCGAACGCACCCTCCACTGGCGTACCGCCTATCAGCTCTTCCGCGCGCACCCGGTGCTGGGCACTGGCTACGGCACCTTCCGCGTCCTGTCCCTGGAGCCGATGGGCAAGGAGTGGTACAGCCAGCGAGCGGCGCGCGCGGGGGGCATGTTGGCCCCGGGGTACGCCCACAATGAGTTCCTGCAGATGCTCGCCGATGACGGCGCGATCGGCGGCGCGCTGTTCGTCCTGCTGGTCATCATGATGTATGTCACGGCCTTTCGCGTTGCGGTGCGCCATCCCGACCCGGCCTGGCGGCGGCTAGGTCTGGGCGGCGCGGTCGCGGTGACGGCCTTTCTCTTCCAGAACATGGTCGGCGTCACGTTCCGCCAGACCGGAACGGTCACGTTCTTCTGGCTCTGGCTGGCTTTGCTCGTGCTCGCGACCGATCATCTGCCGCGGGGCGCAGAGCAAGGGGAGGACAGGCGCTGGCGCGAGCTCTTGTTCCGGCCCAAATGGGCCGCGGCGTGTTTTGTTGCACTCGCGGCGGCCTGCCTGGTTCCGCTCGTCGCCGGGCTTACCATCCGGCCCGCCATCGCCAACGTGACCCTGCGCGAGGCGCAGATTCTCGCGGGCAAGGGCCAGCAGGAAGCGGCCATCGCGGTCGCCAACCGCACGCTGGAACTATGCCCGTACTCCGCTCTTGCCTACTACACCCTGGCCTTCTCCTACGGGAATCTCGGCGATTACGACCGGGCTCTCCAGGCGAACCTGACGGCGCTCGAACTGATGCCGGGGAACGGCAGCGCGCTCTACAACCTCGGGGTGGTGTATAAGCAGATGGGCCGGCTGGACGAGGCCGTCGGCGCCTTTCGCAAGGCTACCGAGGTGATGCCCTCCTCCCAGAACTACATCGGCCTGGCGGAGACGCTGCTCAAGCAGAACAAGCTGAGTGAGGCCGAGGAACAGGCGCGCACCGCGGCCGAGCTCGGGGCGCAGGAAGGCGAGGATCAGGCGCGGCAGGCCCAACTCTACCTGCTGCTCGCGAGCATCGCCTTTCAGCGCAAGGACATGGAGAGCATGTTGGCCTACTGCCGCAGGGCCGCGGAGATTCAGCCCACGTCGGTCAAAATCCAGTCGAATCTAATCCAACTGCTGTTGAACCTGAAACGTGACCGGGAGGCGGCCGAGGCCGCGCGCGCTTGGCTGCAGGCCGATCCGCAGGCGGCGAAGGCCCACTTCGGGTTCGGGATCGCACAGTATAACCTCAAGGACTACGCGGGGGCGAAGGAGCATTTGGGCCGCGCCGTGGCGCTGGATTCGTCGGACCTTACCGCCCGGCTCTTCCTCGCCTACGCGCTGGGCAAGACGGGGGATCTCCCAGGCTACCGGCGGGAGTTGCAGTATCTCGCCGCCAATGGGGGAGACGCGAAGGAAGCCGTGGCCGCGCGATCGCTGCTCGCGAGGCTCCCCAGCGCGCCGTAAGCCACACCACAGGAGGGCGAGGATGGACCTGCTCGAGGCGATTGACGGGCGCGCCTCAGTGCGCGACCTGCAACCCGTGGAGGTGCCGGAGACCGACCTGGAGCGTATCCTGGAGGCCGGGCGTCGCGCCCCTTCCGGCCGCAACCGCCAACCCTTGGAGTTCATCGTCGTTCGCGATCCCCAGACCATCGCGGCCCTGGCCGCCGCGCAGGCCTGCCTCGGCGACGTGAGTGTGGTGATCTGCGTCGCCGCCGAGCCGGGTAAGTCCGAGTATTGGCTGGAGGACGTCTCCGCCGCCACCACCCAGATGCTGCTCGCCCTCCACGCGCTCGGTTATGGCAGCGTGTGGATCGAGGGGACACTGCTGCGCAAGGAAGCGGAGCTCAAGCCGGTGCTCGGCCTGCCGGAGGACATGCGCCTCATCGTCGCCCTTCCCATTGGCAAGCCGACCCAGCCCGTCGCGCCGCGGGAGAAGCGCCCGCTGGGCGAGATGGTGCACTGGGAGCGGTACGGCCGGCAGTCCTAAAGCCCCAACAGGTTCGCCATCGTTCCGCCGAACACCAGTTCTTGCAGGTCCGGCCGCAGGCCGATCGCGTCCATGGTGCGCTGGAAATCGCTCTGCACGTCCTCGATCAGGTTGATGTTGACATCTGAGCCGAAGACGATCTTCGCCCAGGCGTGTCGGCCCTCGGGATCTTTGTATTGGCTGGTCTCGGTCCACCACAGCAACTGCTGGAAGAACTGCGGCGGCTTGGCCTTCAGGCTGGAACCGCTCAGGTCGAAGTAGAGATTCGGGTTCCAGCGGCAGATCATCCCGGCTTCCTCGTACCACGGGTTGCCGAAGTGCGCGCCGATGACCTTGAGCGTGGGAAAGGCCCGCGCGATGGTGTCGAGATAGACCGGGCGGTGCCGCTCGTTGTTGATGTCGTACTGCTTATCGAACGGGGTGCGGGCCACGATCCCGAGGTGGAAGAGGCAGAGCATCCCCAGTTCCTCCGCCGCCTCCCAGACCGGGTAGTAGGCCTTGTCATCATACGGCGTGGGCGGTCGGATCATCTTCAGGCCGCGGAAGCCGCGCGCGTGGTACTCCCGCACCTTCTCCGCGCCCTCCTCGCCCAGCGGCAGGTAGGCGAAACCGACGATCATCTCCGGGTACTGGCGCATCGCCTGTTCCACCGCGTCGTTGGCGCTCTTGTGCTCCAGCCAGTCCGCGCCGTTCATGCAGATCCGGTCGAAGCCCAGCCGCCGCTCCTCCTCCACCAGACGATCCACATACCCGTCTTCCGAACTATAATGCACGTGCGCATCAATCTTCATCGCCCACCTCCTGTGGTCCCGCGTATGAGTTCTGTTCGAGGAGGCGCGCCCCTGCCGCCAAGCTCACGGGGGAAACGGGCGGCGCCGTCGAACCCCCCACCGCGGAAGACGCGGTAGGAGCAGATACGATCACAAGTCCGGAGATGTATTTCGACACCAGCGAGATCATGGCGTACGACTCGGTACGTGTGATACCATGGGAAGAGCTGGTGGCGATGCCGTTGGACGGCCTGTAGGGCGGGCGTGCCTACGCCCGCCAATAGGCTGCGGAATCGTCGTAAGGGTGCTGGCGGGCGTAGGCACGCCCGCCCTACAGCAGGGAGGTAC
>CAZUGW010000024.1:15811-17184 GCA_964620055.1 uncultured bacterium | reverse complement strand
AGGCCCTGGCCCATTTCGGAAATCTCTACGCCCGGGGCGCCGTGGCACGCCACACACATCTCCCGGAAGTGTTGGAATCCCAGGCGCACCATCGCCGGGTCGTCCAGCGGAGGAACCTTGAGGCCGCGCGCATGGCGCACGACCGAGCGATCCATGGTCGTGCTCATAGCCCACCTCATCAGGCCGCGATCAGGGTAGGTCGCGGCGACATTGTAGACCCCGGAATAGGGAACCGCCAGACCGATCACGCCGAGCGCGATCACGATCCCGACTAACCCCGCCAGGCACCGCCAGTTCATCCTCCGCATGGACCACCTCCAAGAATAACATGGGGCTAGCTCCACCACGCGTAGCCAGCCCTCTCCAATCAGGCACTTCTTCCCAGCCTCGCAGGCCAGCAAGACCACGTCAAAGTGGGGGTACTGTACAATCCCGGTATGAATAGTTTCTGAACAACGCGTGAAACCATTCACAGCCGTCGCTCGGGAATCCCGGACCGCGAGTTCGCCGCCCTTGCGCAAACCTCTTCCTTCGTACACAATATGGCCGCAAAGGAGACTCCCCCCATGATCGGCAAGCAGATACGCCTGGAGCGGATTCTCAACCGCGACAGCCGCCGCACGGTGATCGTGCCCATGGACCACGGCACCACCGTCGGCCCCATCCCCGGCCTGGAGGACATGCGCGAGACTGTCACCAACGTGGTGAACGGCGGCGCGAACGCCATCCTCATGCACAAGGGCATGGTCGGCGCGGGGCACCGCGGCGGCGGGCGGGACATCGGCCTGATCGTCCACCTCACGGCCGGCACCGCGCTTAGCCCCGATCCCAACGCCAAGGTCCAGGTATGCACGGTGGAGGAGGCGATCAAGCTCGGGGCCGACGCGGTCTCCATTCACGTGAACCTCGGCGCGCCCACCGACGCGGAGATGCTGCGGGATTTCGGCGCGATCTCCGCGAGCTGCATGGCCTGGGGGATGCCGTTGGTGGCGATGATGTACACCCGCGGCGAGAAGATCGAGAATGAGTATGACGTGAAGTACATAAAGCACGCGGCCCGGGTGGGTGCGGAACTGGGAGCGGATATCGTGAAGGTGAACTACCCCGGCTCGCCCGAGGCCTTCCGCGAGGTGGTCGCGGGCTGCCCGGTTCCGGTGGTCATCGCGGGCGGGGAGAGGATCGAGAGCGACGAGGAGCTGTTTCAGATGGTGACGGGCGCGCTCGAAGCCGGCGGCTCGGGAGCCTCCATCGGTCGTAACGCCTTCCAGCACGCCGACCCGGAGGGGATGGTGCGCGCCATCTCTATGCTGATGCACGAGAGCGCTGGCGTCGCCGAGGCCCTGCGGTTCCTGGAGTCGCGCCGATGAAGCGCG
>CAZUGW010000024.1:14390-15801 GCA_964620055.1 uncultured bacterium | reverse complement strand
CGCGCCTGGGTGCGAGTGGACCCCTGGGACAAGGACCTCGCCATCGCCGCGCTGGAAAGCGGCGCGGACGCCGTCGTAGTGGCCGAGGGCGACACGCCGCGCGTGAAGGAGTTGGGAGCGCTCCCCACCGTCGCGCCGGACGGCGAGATCGTGCCAGGCCGCGACGTGGTGTGGATGGAGATCGCGAGCAAGGCCGACGAAGAGGCCGCGGCGAGCACGCATCTGGACAAGATCGTCGTGCTCCGCACCACGGACTGGACCATCATCCCGCTGGAGAACCTCCTCGCCCGCCGCGGCAACCTGCTGGTGGAGGTGCGGAGCGCGGAGGAGGCGCGGCTCGCCATCTCGGTGCTGGAGCGGGGCGTGGACGGCATCGTGCTCACCACGCGCTCGCCGGAGGAAGTGCGGAAGACGGTGGAGTTGGTGCACGGGGTGATGCCCAAGCTCGACCTGGTGCCTGCGACCGTCACCGCGGTGCGCCCGCTGGGCCTGGGTGACCGGGCGTGCGTAGACACCGTGGGGAACATGTCCCCCGGCGAGGGGATGCTGATCGGCAACAGCGGCAGCGGCTTCTTCCTGGTTCATTCCGAGAGCCTGGAGAATCCGTATGTCGCCGCCCGGCCGTTCCGGGTCAACGCCGGCGCGGGGCACGCCTACGTCTATCTGCCCGAGGGGAAGACGAAGTACCTGGGCGAGTTGAAGGCCGGCGACGAAGTGCTCGTCGTGCGCTACGATGGCCGCACTTCTGTCTCCTACGTAGGGCGCAACAAGCTCGAGCGCCGTCCCATGCTGCTCGTCGAAGCCGACGTTGGCGGCGAGCCCGTCTCCCTCATCCTCCAGAACGCCGAGACCATCCGCCTCACCTCCCCGACCGGCGAGGCCCTCTCCGTCGCCACACTCAAGCCCGGCGACCAGGTGCTCGCGCTGCTGGTGAAGGGAGGGCGGCATTTCGGGATGGCGGTGGAGGAGACGATCACGGAGAAGTAGCGCAGGTTCCCCAACCTGCGCCGACCTATCCCTCCCGCCGCACCCCCTCCCCGATCTCCCGCAACACCTGCTGCTCCTCCGGATGGATGTCCCCGAATGGCCGCGGGCCGACGTTGAGGAAGAACACGGCCTCGGCCTCCTTCACGCGTTGCCGCGTCGCGAGGATGCTGTCCGCGGACTTCACCGCATGGGTCCGCGGCGCGTACCCCCAACCCGTGTTGAGGTTCCACCACACCGCTTTGGCGCGGTCGCCGATCTCGGTGGTATTGAACCCCGCGGTGTTCTCGCCCGGCAGGTCCAATTCCCACACCTGATAGTCCTCCCCCGGCAGCGGAAGCACGTGGGTGTTGTTCGAGACCACGGCGTTGGGCTGGAGCGTGTGGATCAGCTCATACGTCCCGGCCAGGTCCCACTCGCCCTTGGG
>CAZUGW010000024.1:0-14380 GCA_964620055.1 uncultured bacterium | reverse complement strand
GAACCACTCGATCTCGTCACCCTTGAACTCGTTGCGCGGCCAGTACCCGTCGAAGATGATCCCGCCGATCTCGCCGAAGTTGGTGCAAAGCTCGCGCACGTGTCCCTGATAGTAGGCGACATAGGCCGGCCAGTCGGTCTTGTAGGCCGGGTGCGTCCAGTCCAGGATCGAATAGTAGAAGTGCAGCTTCAGCCCCCGGTCGCGCAAGGCCTGGGCGAGCTCGGCGATGACGTCCCGACCGAAGGGCGTGTTGGTGATCTTCCAGTCGGTGAGCGCCGTGTCCCACAGGCAGAAGCCGTCGTGATGCTTCGAGGTGAGGAGCAAGAACTTCTGCCCGCTCTCCAACACCAGATCGGCCCACTCCTCGGCGTTGAACCGCGTCGGGTTGAACTCCTCCAGGCGCCTCCGGTAGACATCGAACGGGATCCGCTCCGTCCAATAGACCCATTCGCCCCGGCCGTTGCTCGAGTACAGCCCCCAGTGTGCGGACAGCCCGAAGCCATCCTCCAGGAACGCCTTCACTCCCTCGGGGGAGGCTTGCAAGCGGCAACGACTGGTGTCCTCGACAGTGTAGCTCATGGTCAGCTCCTAGCGGTGCGCGAGTCCGACCGACAGATCGAGATACCGCTTTATGCCCTCCGGCGTCACGTTCCAGGGAATGTGATTGCCGACGCACATCATGTACCCGCCCGTCATCCGCGCGGTCTCGACCATGCTGCGCACCATCGCCTTGATCTCGGCCGGGTCGTTGCGCGTCAAGACGCGGTTGTCGCCTTCGCCGGCGAGGAAGCAGTTCTCGTGCTTGCGGGCGATGGTCTTGAAATCCGTGTGCGGCTCGGTGATGATGCCGCGGGCGCCGCAGGCGAAGACGTCGTCGGCATAGGCGTCCATGCATCCATCCGCCATGAACAGCACTTCCTTGCCCGCCGCCTTCACGATGCTCCAAAACTCCTCATAGCGCGGGAAGATGTACTTGCGCATCCACGCCGGCGAGCACACCGGCCCGCGGGTGGTGACGATATCGTCATGGCACACCACGAAGCTCACCGGCAGCCGGGCGAAAACGCGGAAGACGCGCCGGTTGAGTTCCGCGAACTCGTCCATGATCCGCGCGAACCGCGGGTCAAGGCAGGTCTCCATGAACAGTTCCCACCCGAAGGTGAGCAGAGGCCACATGAACATGGTGTTGTAGAACCCAACCCGCACCGCCGTCCCCTCCGGCGCGCGGTCACCCCATTCCGCGGGGTAGAGCGCCCGGTAACTCTCGTAGAGCCGCTCCTCGTCGGAGTAATCGTGCGATTCAACTACCGGGACACTCGTAAAGTCCGCGTGCTCCAGCGGCGAGAAGGCGAACACCTCCTCGGCGGACTCGAAGCGACGGCCCCAGTCCCAGAGCCAACTCTCCTCCGCTCCCCAGCGCACGCGGTGCCGGCCCTCCTTGTCCTTGCGCGAGCTCTCCCCCTGCAGGCCCAGCGTCGGGCGCGGGAGAGGGGCGTCGGACTCGGGCACGGGAAGATGGAGTTGCGGGTACAACTCCTGCAGCCGGAGCCGGCAGCGCCGCGGGTGCGCGTAGTAGTCCACCCCGGTGAGATACGTCTCCGCGTCCGGGCAGGACCAATGCTCCCAATGCGGGAGGCGTTGCGGGGCCAGGCCCATGAAGGCCGGATACCAGTCGCGGTAGAGATCCATGCCTCACCTCACGTGCCCCCCCATTCGCCGTCGCCGACGGGTCCCTCCTGCCGACCACGCGCGTCCTCCGTTGCCTTCACGGGTCAAACCAGGTAATATGCCGCCTGAGGGATGGGCCTAACGTGATGAAAGCTAGGTTGTGCCTCCTGCTCCTCACCCTTTCGCTATTCGCCGGCTCCGCGGCCGTCAGCGGTGACGCCGCTGCCGCGCGCCCCGTGTTCTCCCCCGAGGCCGAGAAGGTGGCGCGGGACTTCCTCTTCGCCTTCACCCGCAACGATCGCGACGCCATTTCCGCCATGCTGCCCAGGAAGCTGGAGAACCTCTACGGCCCCAGCCCGTTCGCGCGCGTCCCCACGCTCAGCAAACCCCGCGCCGACGAGCGCATGGGCGCCATCGAGTTCCAGGGCGGGCGCTCCGACCCGGCCCTGCCGGACAAGGGCGTGATGGTCTTGCGCAAGATGGAGGAGGCCGGCAAGACGGTGTGGCGGGTGCGGCAGATCTACTGGTACGACGAACTGCCGCCGGAGGCCGGGCAGGTCCCGGACAAGAGCAAGACCTCGGCCGATCGCGCGGAGGAGCCGCGGCTCCGTCAGGCCGCGACGGAGTTCGTCCATAACTGGATGGCCGGGGACTTCAAGAAGCTGGATCAGATGGTGTTCCACTGGTGGGACGTGGACCGCAAGCCGCCGCGCTGGGTGAAGATGAGCGGGGCGGATTTCCGGTCTCCCGCCTCCAGCCTGGGCGGGATGAGGGTAGGCTTCCGGGCTAAACTTCGGCTGCTCGGCGCCATCCCCAAGCACGTGGACGGAAACGTGTGGCTGGTGCAAGAGGACGGCGTGTGGCGGGTGCGCCCGCTCACCGTCGCCTTCTGGTTCTAGGAGAAAGGAAAAAGGCAAAAGGAAAAAGGCAAAACGCAACCACCAGGCTCCCTCCCTTTTTGCCTTTTTACTTTTTACCTTTTACTTTGTATGATGCCGATCTCCACCATCCTCGCTAACCTTTGGCGGGTGCACCGCGCCTCGCGCGACCTGCCGCTGGTCACCGCTTCGCTTCCCGCGCGCGCCGACATCGAACCTACCACCTTCTGCAACTTCCGCTGCCCCCACTGCCCAACGGCCGAGGATAGCGGCGCGCCGCGCGTTCACCTCTCCGCCGCCGACTTCACCACTATTCTGGACCAGCTTCCGGCGGTGTATCGTCTGAAACTCGTGGGCCTGGGCGAACCGTTGCTCAACCCCGACTTCTTCGCGATGGTGCGGGAGGCGAAGCGCCGCCGCCTTCGCGTGCTCACCACCACCAACGGCAGCGTGCTCGATCAGGCGCGGCGGCAGGAGTTGTTGGCCTGCGGGATTGACCATGTCAACATCTCCGTGGATGCCGCGAAACCGGAGACCCACGCCCGCCTCCGGCCCGGCTCCGACTTAGCGCAAATCGGGGAGAACATCGCCGCGCTGATGCGGGAGCGGGGGCGCGGCAAGCGGCCCTTCGGCTACGCTCAGGGCAGGCCCCAGATCCGCGTCTGGCACGTGATTCAGCAGGAATCCACCGCCGAGCTGCCCGACCTGGTCAGCCTCTGCGCGGCGTGGGGGGTGGATGGGCTGCTCTGCACGGCGAAGCTCACCAACTTCGGCTCCGCGTCGCTGGAGGAGACCGTCGGCCTGCGCCGCGCCGTGACCGAGGACCTCCAGCGCGTCCTCCCCGAGGCCCGCCGCCGCGCGGAGGCGGCCCACCTCGAGTTCAAGTGCCCCGACGTGCCTCCCGGCCCGCGCAGCCCGGCCGACGGCAAGCCCTGCCGGTGGCCCTGGGGCCGAGTGTTCATCTCCGCCCGCGGCGAGGTGCGCCCCTGCCCCTACGCGGCCGGACCGGAGGGACTGACGCTGGGCACGCTGCTGGGGCCGAAGGCCGAGCCATTCGCCGCGATCTGGAACGGGGAGGCGATGCAGACCCTGCGCGAGCAAATCCGCACCCGGCAGAACCCCGCCTTCTGCCGCGCCTGCTACCCGGGCTGGAATCCGTAGCGCACTTCCCGTGGGTCCGATGGCTGGGTGCGCCGTCGACGCACCGCCATGGCGGCTTCGCCTAGCCACCTCTGGTCGGACACCTGCAGGGCGGGGTCACAACCCCGCCACCGGCACGCCTGTTGAGCGCAGCCGAAGACCGTTTCGCCTACCTCCGGGTCTAGTCCCCCCGCCCGCCACAGGCGGGCGGGACTTCCTGCGCAGCGAGCGGAGCTCGGCTGCCACTAATCCCTCACCTACGATGTAGGGTGGGGTCTCCCGACCCCGCCGTCCCCCCGCGTTATTCAAAGGACCCCAGACATGGACTAGAGAAGTAACTGCCGGGGACTGGCTCCGTGCCGTTCGGTGCCTGTCCCCGGCCGTGATACCGGAGGACCCGATGCCGCACCCGCTCGAAACCTACCTACACGAACTCTACACCCTCCACTCCTCCGGCGCGGGGGTGGCCGAGACCTCCTCCTACCCGCCTCTGGCGGCTTTCCTCAACGAGATCGGGAGGTCTCTCAAGCCCAGGGTCCGCTTCGTCAATATCCTTGGCAACCAGGGAGCGGGGTCGCCGGATGGCGGTTTCTACACCGCCGACCAATTCCCCAAGGCCTCCGCCGCCCTGCCCCGGGAGGGCCAACTGCCGAGCCGCGGCGCCATCGAGGTCAAGGCCCCCAGGGACGACGCCAAGCGGATCGCCCACACCAAACAGGTCACTGACTACTTGGATTTCTATCGCCAGGTCCTGGTGGTCACCCACCGCGAATTCCTGCTCTTGGGCTATGACGATCAAGGCCGGCCCGCCCAACTTGAGAGCTACCGACTCGCCGACTCCGAGGCCGCCTTCTGGGAGATGGCGCGCCACCCCCAGAAGACCGCGGCGGAACACGGCGACCGGCTGGTCGAGTAT
Organism: uncultured bacterium; assembly: GCA_964620055.1. Lineage (GTDB taxonomy): Bacteria > Armatimonadota > Hebobacteria > Hebobacterales > Hebobacteraceae > CAZUGW01. The sequence goes on along the minus strand of CAZUGW010000024.1, from coordinate 9,778 downwards.
CTGAAGCGCGCCATGCTTCGGCGCGCCGAACTCGTCGAGCCCAAGGACGTCGCCTGGTTCCTCGCCTCCTACGCCCGCGAGGCCAAGGCGCGCGTCGAGGCCCGCAAGGACCTGCCCGAGCTGGCCGCCATCCGCGCGGCTCTGGAGGAAGCTCTCGGCATGGAGTTCCAGGGCGAAAAGGGCGAGCACTTCTTCCGCTCCACCCTCGTGCAGACGCTCTTCTACGGCATCTTCTCCGCCTGGGTGCTGTGGGACAAACAGCATAAGGGCGACTCGGCCGCCCGCTTCAACTGGCACGAGGCCGGTTGGTATCTGCACGTGCCCATGATCAGCGCCCTCTTCCAACAGATCTCCTCGCGCGCCCAATTGGGGCCGCTCGACATCGCCGAAGTCTTGGACTGGGCCGGCGAGACGCTCACTCGCGTGCACCGAGGCCAGTTCTTCAGCAAGTTCGAGGAAGGGCACGCCGTTCAGTACTTCTACGAGCCTTTCCTCCAGGCCTTCGACCCGGAACTCCGCAAGGAGTTGGGCGTCTGGTACACCCCGCCCGAGATCGTCCAGTACATGGTCGAACGCGTGGACCGCGTGCTCCGCTCCGAGCTCGGCCTGGCCGACGGCCTCGCCGACCCCAGCGTCTACGTGCTCGACCCTTGCTGTGGCACCGGCGCCTACCTCGTCGAGGTGCTCAAGCGCATCCAGCGGACTCTTCAGGAGAAGGGCGAGGACGCCCTTGCCGCTCAGGACCTGAAGCGCGCGGCCATGGATCGCGTCTTCGGCTTCGAGATTCTCCCCGCCCCCTTCGTCATCGCTCACCTCCAACTCGGCCTGCGCCTCCAGAACCTCGGCGCGCCGTTCTCGGACGCAAGCGGTGAGCGGGCCGGGGTGTTTCTCACCAATGCGCTGACCGGTTGGGAGCCGCCGGAAGGCGAGAAGAAGCGCCTGCCGTTCATTGAGTTAGAGCAGGAACGCGACGCGGCGGAGAGGGTGAAGCAGGAAGTCCCGATCCTCGTAGTCATCGGCAACCCGCCCTACAATGGCTTCGCCGGTGTCAGTCCTGCAGAAGAGCAAGGGCTGGTGGAGCCATATAAGCAAGGTCTGCGGGAGTGGGGTAGCACGAAGAACTACCTGGACGATCTGTACGTGCGGTTCTTCCGACTGGCTGAGCGGAGGATTGCAGAGAAAACGGGGCGCGGTGTAGTCTGCTACATTTCCAACTTCTCCTATCTCGAAGATCCATCGTTCGTCATCATGCGTCAGCGCTTCCTCAACGGGTTCGGGCGCATGTGGTTCGACTGCATGAACGGCGACAGCCGCGAGACGGGAAAGCGGACACCGGAGGGGAAACCAGATCCCAGTGTGTTCTCCTCGGACCACAACCTGCAGGGGATCCGTGTGGGCACGGCGATCGGCTTGATGGTGAGGAAGGCAGAGGGGGCTGACGACCACCGCATTCTGTTCCGCCACTTCTGGGGCCCGACGAAGCGGAGCGACTTGGTCGCTAGTCTGGCCGCAACTGATCTCGACTCTCAGTACCTGGCCGTGGTGCCGACACGCGGTGGCCGCTTCTCTTTCAGGCCTTCGCAAGTCAGCGATAGCTATTCACAGTGGCCGGACGTGATCTCACTGAGTTCCTGCAGCCCTATGCTCGGACTGAATGATAACCGAGCGCAAGCGGTCCATGCAATCAACAGGAGCGACATCGCGTTCCGGATGCGGGCGTACTACGACGCGGCGACCCCGATGGAAGACGTGCGACGACTGCATCCGGGCCTGGCAACCGACGCAGCTTCGTTCCACGCCGAATTGACGAGAAAGCGCCTTATAGCAGAGAGTCAGTATGACGAGCGGAGCGTTCGGCGCTTCTGGTTCAAGCCTTTCGACCTGCGCTGGGCATACACCGAACGCAGGGCGAATCTCTGGAATCGCGTACGCCCCGAACTACTTGACCAAGCATGGGAGGGGAATACCTTCGTTCTCGCCCGCCGGCAAGCATCGGTTGCGGTTGATGGTGCAGCTCTCTTCTGCAGCCATCACATCTCGGACCAACACGTCTTGCACACGGATGCCTACTTCATCCCCGTGAGACTCCGGGGCAGAGCCGCCAGCGCCGCACCTGCCGGGCAATTGCAGGGCCTCGAACTGGAGGCCGCAGTCTCCGCCAACCTCTCCCCCTCCGCCCGCGCCTACCTCGCCTCCCTCGGCCTTCCCGACCCCGACGCCAACGCGGAGACGGCCGGCCTCATCTGGAGGCATTCCCTCGCCATCGGCTACTCTCCGGCCTATCTGAAAGAGAACGCTGACGGCATCCGCCGCGACTGGCCGCGGATCCCGCTGCCCAACTCCAAGGACGCGCTGGTCGCCTCCGCCGAACTGGGCAAGAAGATCGCGGCTTTGCTCGATACCGAGACCGCAGTGCCAGGCGTCACGGCTGGCCGAATCCGCAAGGAACTGCAGCCGCTTGCCGTCGTCTCCCGCGTCGATGGCGGCCTGCTGAACCCCGAGGCCGACGAACTCGCCATCACCGCCGGCTGGGGACACGCCGGCAAAGCCCGCGTCACCATGCCCGGCGCCGGCAAGTCCGACCGCCGCCCGTACACCGCGCAAGAAGCCGCGGCTATCGCCGCCGGCGCGGAGGAACTGGGCCTCGGGAAGGAGGAGGCTTTCGCCCGTCTTGGCGACTCCACCCGCGACATCTACCTCAACACTATCGCCAACTGGCGCAACGTCCCCGAGAAGGTGTGGACCTACACCATCGGCGGCTACCAGGTGATGAAGAAGTGGCTCAGCTACCGCGAGCATGACCTGCTCGGGCGGTCGCTCACCCTGGAAGAGGCGCGGGAGGTCAGAGACATGGCCCGCCGCCTCGCCGCCCTCCTCCTCCTCGAACCCGCGCTAGACGAGAACTACCGGAAGGTGAAAGCGACGACCTACGACTGGCCCGCCGCGCAGGCGTGATTCGCAAGTACTTACACTATCAAGCCCTCCACTGCGACTGTCATTCCGAGCGACTCACTGCGTGCTGTTCGCAGTGAGTTATGCGAGGAATCATCACCTGCACGGAAGGCCGTTCGATTGCTTTGGCCTAACGAGTGGTGAAGGCCGCGACCTCCGACTGGCCAGCATGATGCCGCTCGGCGGGACCGCCGGTCCCCGCATCCCCGTGCCCTTGCGGCCCTGTGGATTGTGGGCGGATTTTCTACCTCGAGCGGCACTGTCCATTATACCGCAACTCGGGCGCACGGCAAGCCGCGTGGAGCTAGATTGCCTCGGCACGCAGTGCCGAAGCCCCCCTCTGGCCTTCTCGCCTCCGCGCCCCTCTTGACACAATACATAAAGCCTGCTATCATGTCTAACGATTGATTCTTACCGCCGCGTTCGGACCTTGACAACTCCATACCTCGGTCCCGCCTGCCCGCGCTCTCCTCGGTGCGGAGAAGGCGGAGAATGGAAAAGCGGAAATCTGGTGAAGAAATCTCCCAGAACGCACGTGAACTGGGCTAGGAGCGATTCTTTGGTGGGGATTCCCACCCTTTCCCACGCTTTTCCCATCGCTTTCCCAGCGAATTCCCAACCCCGCCTACCCTAGTGCCACTCGCGCGATACTCGCACCCACAATCACAACCTCACGCCTTCCAGCCCTATCCTGAGCCTGAAACAAGCAAAAATGTGCCACGTGGCACATTATCCGTATAATCCGCCGACTCCCCTCGTCGCCTTTGCGACTCCTCGACTCTCGACTCTTCGACACCCCGCCTCCTCGCCCTACGGCCTTGTCGGCGGCACTGGCGGAGCCGGCGGCCCCGGCGGGCGGGTGGCCGATCCAGGCGGGACCTCGATGATCGTGGTGCGCTCTTCTTTCGCGCCGCGCAGGGCGTCGCTGAACTCCTCCAGCCGCGCCGCCACTTTCCCGTGTACGGTGTCCGGCTCCTCGGGGGAGCCCGCCGCATGGCGGGTGAGGAGCTCGATCCCCTCGTTGATATGCGAGACGGCCCAGACGTGGAACTTGCCCTCCCGCACCGCCTCCACCACCTCGGGCTTGAGCATCAGGTTCTTCACGTTTTGCGCGGGGATCATCACGCCCTGGGTCCCCGTCAGCCCCTTGATTTGGCAGGTGGCGTAGAAACCCTCGATCTTCTGGTTCGCCCCGCCGATGGGCTGGATGTGGCCGTACTGGTCCACCGACCCGGTCACCGCGATGTCCTGGCGCAGCGGCAGGCCGGAGAGGGAGGAGAGGATGACGTACAGTTCCGCGCAGGAGGCCGAGTCGCCCTCCACCACGTCGTAGGACTGCTCGAAGGTCACGCTGGCCGAGAGGGAGAGCGGCGCTTTCGCGGCATAGGTGCCGGCGAGGTACCCGGTCAGGATCAGCACCGCCTTGTTGTGAATCGTCCCGGTCAACTGCGCCTCCCGGTCCACGGCCACCACCCCGGCCCGACCGGGGGTGACGCGGCACGTGATGCGCGAGGGCCGGCCGAAGCTGTAGTCCGCCATGTCCATCACGGCCAGACCGTTCACCTGCCCCACTTCGGCGCCCTCCACCGCCACGCGCAGGTCGCCGCGGGCGATGAACTCGAACAGCCGGTCCTGGAGCAGCCGCGAGCGGTACTCCTTGTGCTCCAAGGCCCGCTCGATATCTGCCGCGCCGACCACCTCCGAGCCGTTCTGCCCGGCCCAGAAGTTCGCCTCCGCCAGCAGGTCAGTGAGGGCCGCGAAGCGCGTCGAGATCTTGTCCTGGTCGCTCGCCAATCGCTTCGCAAACTCGATCATGGCGGCCACGGCCTCCCGGTCGAGGGGCCGCAGCTTCCGCTCCCGCGCGTTGGTAGCGATGAAATCCGCGAACACGCGGTTGGCGTCCGGGTCGGCCGGCATGTCCACGTCGAAATCGGCCCGCACCTTGAATAGTTTCCGAAACTCCTCGTCGTAGTAGTAGAGGAGGAAGTAGAGCAGCGGCGTGCCCACCAGGATCACCTTCAGGTCGAGCGGGATCGGCTCCGGCCGGAGCGTGGCGGCGGGGATGGGCGTGAACTGCTCGCCGATGTTCTCGATGGTGGCCTCGCGGCTGCGCAGCACGCGCTTCAGCGCGTCCCACACGAAGGGGCTGGTGAGAGCATCAATCACCTGCATGATCAGAAATCCGCCGTTGGCGCGGTGAATCGCGCCCGGCTTGATCAGCGTGAAGTCCGTCACCGCCCCGCCGGCGACGGGCATGTACTCCAGCCGGCCCAGGAGGTTGTAATAGACCGGGTTGTTCTCGGCGATCACCGGCGCGCCGTCGCCGTCCTGGTTGGTCACCAGCACATTGATGCGATAGCGGGGCGGGCCCTGTTGTTCTCGCCGCCCCTCCTCCGGTCCCTCCTGCGTGCGGAACTCGTCCAGGTGCTCTACGATGTCCTCGGCCATCCGGCCCAGGTGGCGAACCACACCCTCGTTCTCCGCGTACTTCCGCTTCAACTCCTCGAACCGCTCGCCGATGGCGGACATCGCCTCGTTGCGGTCGAGTTCCTCCACCCGCCGCCGCGCCTCTTTCTCCAGTTCACGCGCCTGGGTGAGCGCCTCCGAGATGCGCTCGCGGAACTGCTCCATCCGCGCCTCCAGCGCGTGACGCTGCTCGTCCGGGAGTTGCTCGAACTGCTCCCGGGACATGGGCCGCCCTTCCACCAGGGGCAGCGTCACCACTCCCATGGGCGTGGGCTGGAGCACGAGTCCCTGCGTGCGGGCCTGCTGCTCCAACTCCCGCAGGATGCGGTTCCGTTCCGCCTGCACATCCCCGACCGCCTGTTCCTTCCGCTCCTCGTAGGCGTCGCTCTCGAAAGAGCGCGGCAACTCCCGCCGGACCATGTTCACCAGTTCGTCCACGTCGTCTGCGAAGGCGTGGGCGCTCCCAGGCCGGAGTCGCAAGGCCGCCGGCCGGCGGGCGTCGTCGAAGTCGTAGACATAGCACCAATCGTCCGGCACCGGCCGCGCCCGCGCGAGCTCCTTCACCTGCGCCAAGACCGCGGAGTTCCGCCCGCTCCCCGTCGGACCGGAGGCGAAGATGTTGTAGCCGGGCTGGTCTATCCCGCACCCGAACTCCACCGCCGCCATGGCCCGCTCCTGCCCGAAGCTGCCCTGGGGGCGCGCCAAGTCCGCGGTGGTCTCGAAGTCCAGGCTGCTGGGAGCCACGACCGCGCGCAGTCTGTCCGCCTCCAGCTCGAAGCCCTGGCTCATCCTTCGTCCTCCTGGTGTAGTACGCGCCTCTTTCTACCACATCCGCCCGCCCGCCTGTGCCAAACTGACGCCCATCTGTTCCGACGCGCCGCGAAGAAAAGGCTCGCGATTCGCTCCCGACCGTGAACTTTTCGCGCCGCCGCCGCGTCCAATCATCGAGACGGATCTCCCTCCTCTCCAGACGGTTCCGGGCGCGGCGCAGAGTCCGCGGTAGCGGACCGAAGCCCGATCCCCCAGCCCGGGACCGTCTGCCCTTGTCGAGCGTCGCACACGTTCCTGCCCACCAGCCCCCTCTCGGTGGCAGGCACGCGTTCCTACAGGCTGAAATCAGAAGCGATCTTTGCACGGGAGCGCGAACGATGGCACAGATGCCGTTGGGCGTGATGATCGGGGTAGGTCGGGTGATGGAGGGAGCGCTGCGGGAACTCGGCGCGGCGGGGTTCACGACGCTGCAGACCTGCACCCCCCCGGCTGCGTATCTGTCCGAGCCGCTCCTGGGGGAATTGGAGGGGGCGATCGCCGACGCCGGCTTCACCGTCACCAGCGTCGCGGCGGTGTATGCGGGAGAGAGCTATGCCAACATCGAGGCGGTGCGCCGCACCGTCGGACTGCTGCCCCAGGCGACTCGCCTCGCTCGCCTCGATGACACCAAGCGCACCGCCGATTTCGCCCGCGCTTTGGGCGCCGCCAACGTCTCCTCCCACATCGGCTACATTCCTGAGGACCGATCCGATCCCGATTACGTGAACCTGGTGAAGACGCTGGAATTGGTCTGCAACCACCTGGAGCGCAATGCGCAGAGCTTCAACCTGGAGACGGGGCAGGAAACCGCGGAGGCGCTCAAGCAGTTCATCGCCGACGTGGACCGCCCCAACCTGGGGGTGAACTTCGATCCCGCGAACATGATCATGTACGGCACCGGCGACCCCATCGAAGCCCTGGACGCGCTCGCCCCGTGGGTGCGGGGGGTGCACTGCAAGGACGGTGTCTGGCCCTCGGCTCCCGGCCAGCTCGGCGAAGAGCGCCGCCTGGGCGAGGGCGAAGTCGGCCTGGAGCGCTTCCTCGCGAAACTCGTGGAGATCGGTTACACTGGCCCGCTCACCATTGAGCGGGAGGTGTCGGGGGACCAGCAGACCGCGGACTTCCTGTATGAGAAGCGGTTGATTGATGAGGTGAAGGCGAAGTTGGGGGTGTGAAGAAAGCCAGTGGAGATCTCACGACGAGGGGATGATCCCATGCGTTACCTTCCAGTCGTCGCGGCTGTGCTGTTGTGCGCCGCGCTCTGCGCCAGTGCGCCGTCGGCGATCAAGGTGGATCCGACCGCGCCGCCGATCATGAGTCCTGGTGGGTTGGAGGGGCTCAGAGAGGTGTTCGTAGATGCCCAGCTCATCGGGGATCCCGGGTGGCTGCAGGCGGTGAAGCTCGAGCAGAAACAGTTCCGGGCCGAGGTGGAGGGGCGGGTGCGCCGCATGCGCGGCCTGCGGATCACGTCGGACCGAGGGATGAACACACCCCGACTGCTGGTTCAGGTGATGGGCCACACCATTCCCGGCTTCCCCGGCAACGACCCGCCGGCCGCCACCCATGTGACCGTGTCCCTCATTCAACCCGTGCTCCTGCCTCGTCGCGGCCCGGCCGGGCAGACCATCGTCACCGTCGCGGCCTGCAATGAGGCGGGCATGTTCTCCAGTGGCAAGGCCAGCACGATGCGAGAACGCGTCGAGGCGAAGGTGGGGGAGATGCTGGACGAGTTCGCAAGGGATTACGCGCGGGCGAATCCAAAGGCGCGATAGGGGGGCCAGGGGCCAGGGGCCGGGGGCCAGGAGACGGCTGGGTGGAGGGTGGAGGGGTTAGGGGGCAGGGGATTGGGTGGCTGCATCTAGTTGTGGGATCAGGTTCCCCAGCGCGATCAGCGCCGCGCCCTGCCAGAACCCCGCACCGAACGGTTCGTGCAAGAGCAGCCAGCCGTTGGTTACAGTGAGCACGGGCGTGAGGTAGGTGAGCGGCGGCAGCCGGTGGGCCTCGCCCGCGGCGAGGCCCAGTTCCAGCGCGGCCAGCCAGAGGGTGAAGCCGCCGAAGTAGAGGAACAGCCCCATCGCGGCGACGATGGCCCAGGCGCTCACCTCCGCCGGTCCCCAGCGCGCCAGGTATAGCGACGCGTGGAACCCGTCCGGCGAGGTCAGCTTTCCCGTCGCCGCCAGGGCCGCGCCGAGCAGCACCAGCCCGAAGCTCATCGCGGCGAAGGTCTGCACGTCCGCCAGGCCGGTCGCGGCGCGGCCTGGCTTGACCGCGACGAATCGGCCCAGGTTGGAGTAGACGCCCCAGGCGAAGGCGGCGAACAGCGCGGCCACCGCGCCCACGACCGAACGCAACGCGCCGAGATGACTGAGGTTACCCTTGCTCGCGACCACGGCCACCCCCGCCAGGCAGAGCAGAATCCCGAGAGCCAAGCGCGCCGGCTGCGGGCGGTGAGTCGTCTCGGCGGCCTGCTCCCATCCCGAGAGCGGGCGCACCAGGCTGCCGAACACCGCCCCCTGGAAGATCACGGTGAACACCGGGTGCAGGTAGTTGATGACCACCGCGTCGGGAAGGGGGAGGCGGCTGAGGGCGAAGTTGAGCGAACCCGCATACCCCGCCCAGCCGAAGAAACCCATCGCCGTGAGCACGAGCCAGCCGCGACCGGAGAAGTCGCCGAGCCGGACCAACCTTGCGCGCGCGGCGAGCAGCGCGAACAGCAGCACCCACCCCGCGGAGATCGCCCAGAAAGCCACTTGCAGCGGATGCGGGTGCGGTCCGCCGTCTCCGCCCCGCAGCAGGGCCTTCCCCCCGACCGGGCCAATGGACCAGCAGATCAGCACCAGTGCGACATAGAGGTAGGCGCGTTTCACCGCGCCTTCCCCCGGCCCAACAGGTTCACCGCATTCCCCGCCACAATCAGCCCTGTGCCCTGCCAGAAACCCGGCCCGAAGCCCTCCCGCAGCAAGGCCCAGCCCACCGCCACGGCCAGCACGGGGCTGAGGTAGGCGAGAGGCGGAAGGCGGTGGGCCTGGCCGGAGCGCGCGCCCAGTTCCATCGCGTACAGCCACAACGTGAACCCCAGACAGTAGACGATCACGCCCATGGCGATGAGAAGAGGCCAGACGTTCACCTGCCACGGTCCCTGGGTGAAGAAGTACATCCGGGTGAAGTAGCCGTTGGGCAGCCCGGTCTGCCCGCTCGCCCCCAGCATAACGGCCATGATCGCCAGCCCGAAGGTCATCGCCACGAAGGTGTGCACGTCCGACAGCCCCGCCGCCTCGCGACCGGGCTTCACAGTGACGAACCGGCCCAGGTTGGAGTAGACACCCCACGACATCGCGGCGCAGAGGGCGGCGCCCGCGCCCACCGCCGAGCGCACCGCGCCCAGGCTGCCCAGCTTGCCCTCCGAGGCGATCACGGCTACGCCCAACAGACACAGCACCAGCCCGGCCGCCATGCGCGCCCGCCGAGGCGGGCGACTCCGGTCCACCGGCTGCTCCCAGCCGGAGACGAGCCGTACTATCGCGCTGAAAGTCGCTCCTTGGAAGGCCAC
>CAZUGW010000023.1:13252-17197 GCA_964620055.1 uncultured bacterium | reverse complement strand
CCCTCCGCGGGGATCGACGCGGCCGCCCCGCGGGGGAAGTCCGGGATCAGCGGAGGCCCGGGGGTTGCCGCTCCGGCCGGCGGGCGACACCTCGCCCGCGCCCACGGAGGCGAAAGGATCGCGGTTGCTCGCGGGCAACGGAGCGGGCTTCGCCTTTTCCGCGGGCTGCTTGTCCTTGGCGTTCTTCGCCTTCTTCTCCGTCTTCCCCTTCTCCGCGGGGCGGGCTTGGAGGAGAGGGAGCGCACTCCCACCAGCAGGGCGACCGCAATCACCAGCGCCCCGATGGCCATCGCCAGGACACGAACCTCTTGCTTTTGTCCGCCTGCACTCATCTTCTTGTCCTCCACCTCCCGCGCCGCGTCAGACCCTCAGAACTTGACCTGTTCCTCCGGCGGCAGCGGCGTGATCCCGGTAACCGATATCTTCATCGTCTTTCCTGACCTGGTCACCTGCATCTGGTAGGCCTTGCTGGGTTCCACGCGAGCCAGCAGATAGCTCAGCGCGTCGAACGACATCAGGCTCTTCTGATCGAAGGTGGAGATGAAATCTCCCGCCTTCAGCCCGGCCCGCGCCGCGGGCGTGTCCCTCACGACCGCCACTACGCGCACTCCCCGCTGCCGATCCTCCAACAGGGGAGGGATGACGGCGACGATGCCGAGCGGAGAGAGACCCTTGTACATGTCTGCGACCTGGCGATCGTCTATCGGCGGCGGCTCCGGGACCTGCACCGACAACTGAACCGCCTCCGGGGCCGGATGGTTGAACACCGCGAAGAGGATAATCAGCGCCACCACGATCACGATGATCGCGGCCGGGGCGCTCACATTTTGGCTCCGTCTCACCGCTTACTCTCTCCGTCCCGCCTGACGCGGCGCGTCCAAGTATCCTAAAGGGAGTTTACCACGTTACTCCGCGCCGTACCAATTCGCGCCCCCAGGGATCAGACGAGCCGGAACGCCTCGAGGATGTCCCCTCCCCGATAGGCGATGGTCCTGGCATCAATTCTCTCCCTCCCGGCGACGCGCGACACCGCGTCGGCCTGCCCGGTAATGTTATATTCCACCTTTATCTCCACCGGCGTAGCCAACTTCAGGGGTGAAATGCTCCTGGCGCGGGCGAGGGCGGCCTCCGCCGCCTCGCGGATCAGACGCTGCACCCTCTCCGCAGGCTCCAGGAGGGCGCAGTAGCGGGAGATCCCGTACTTGCTCACCACCGCCCCGATGCCAGGCACGAGATCCGCCGCCTCCGCGCAGGCCTTGTCGCATCCGCTCACCAGCGCGCAGGGGACGCCGTAATGCCCGGCCACGGCCGCCCACAGGCCGATCTCACCCATGCGCCGGCCGTTGATCCACATGTGGTGCCACCCGGTCGTGGACATGGTGTGGTCCCGCACCGCGCCCTGCGTGCCGGCCATGGCGTGGCAGCCGATGAAAAAGGTGGCGTCGAACGTCTCGTCCAGCAGCGGCGGCCATTGGGGCCGCGGCGCGCCCATGATGTACCTGGCCCCTGGATGCAGTTCCTCGAAGAGGAAGTTGAAGCCGGAGTAGTGCGCGTCGTCCGCGACGATTTCCGTGGCGCCCCCGGCGAGCGCGCCCTCCACCGCCGCGTTCACCTCCTGGGTGAGCAGGCGGCGGGCCTTCTGATACTCCGCGGTATCCCCCGTGACGCCCACCTGGCTGTCCAGCAAGACGCCGGCCACCCCCTCGAGATCGGTGGTGATGAAGACTTTCATGGCCATCCTCCGGCCCGGCATTTCGACAGCCCGCGGCGCGGTCCTGCCCACGCGAACGCGGCGGATTCGCGTGGGAATCCGCCGCTGCTGTCATGGGCTGGTGCCCAGGACTGGATTTGAACCAGCATGACCTTGCGGTCACTAGCCCCTCAAGCTAGCGCGTCTACCAATTCCGCCACCTGGGCACGCCGTATTCGATTGGGCCGAAGCCTCAGGAACGATTCGCGAGAATCCCCACCAGCGCGGACACGACCAGGAACGCCGTCGCCATCCACGTCGTGATGCGGCCGAGCTGGTCCTCCAGGCCGGCGATGGAGGAGGAGGCCTTGCCGCCGAGGGTGCCCCAGCCGCCGCCGCCCGTGCCGCCCTGCTCGCTCTTCGTGGTGGTGAGCGCCGTTAACGCGATCAGGCCGAGCGCGATCAAGACCTGCAAGATAACCAGGACTGTAAGCATGTTCACTCTCCGCTATGTATTCTACCATACGCGGCGGGGGCGGAACAAGAGGCGCGCTACTTCACCCCGTTCCCGGGCCAGCACGAGCACACGCCGCCCTCGAAGTATGGATGGAGGAAGGGCTCGGACTGGGTCATGATCGCATCGGCCTGATACCAGCGGGCGTGCCCGTCTAGGAAGCCGATATTGCTGCCGCCCATGTGCCGGGCGGCCCTGTGGCGATAGGAGGGATCGCGGTAGAACCGCTCCAGCCGCTCTTTGGTCATCCCGCAAGAGCGCGACCGCGGGCAATTCTCCCAGTCCGCGCCTTCGCACGCCTTCCGGTTCTCCGGCCCGCCGGAATATCCCAGGCCGCAGCTATCGGGGTAGGCGAGCTGGCCGGCGCTGGAGAGGTCGGTGCGGGTGCCGCAGTCACCGCACAAGACGTACCGACTCGCGTCGTTGACGGAGGAGGGATTCTGCCACTTCAGCTTCTCGTTCACGCCGATGCCCTGGAGAAAGATCCCGACGCCCGACGGCCCCGGCGCCCTGTCGCCGGAGATGGCCAGCGTGTTCTGCGCGAACGAGTCCGTCACCGCGCCGCCCCAGCCCGGGGGCCAGGCCGTGTAGCACGGTCCCAACTCCGTGGCCTGTCCCCACTTGCCCTCGTTGGCGATCCAGACCTGGAGCCAATCGCCCCCCGGCGCGGCGGGCACGATCATGCTCGCCCCGTTGACGATCCGCGCGCTGGGGCACCTCCACACGTCCCGGTTGCCGATGTACCCCTCCAGCACCACCGCGGTGCGGAGGTAGGGATTCGCCTGATAGCTGCGCACGCAGACCTGGGGCCAGCTTCGGGGCGAGCCGCCGCCCGGGGCCTGATTGAAATAGGCGATCACCCGCGGGTCGTGCTCCGCCGGCCAGAAGGCGTCCCAATCGGCGAGATAGAGGCTGACCGCGGCCGCGATATTCTTCACCCCGGAGAGGCACTGGATCTTGCGGGCCGATTCCCGCGCCCGGGCGAAGACGGGAAAGAGCATCCCGGCGAGAACGCCGATGATGGCGATCACCACCAGCACCTCGATCAGCGTGAACCCCAAACTGCGCCGGAGCGCCACCCGGTCTCCTCCCGACGAGCGAGTTGTGATCCCCAAGAGATGATTCGGCGCGGAAGGCCGAGGTTCCTGTTGACGGTGGGGCGGGACTCTGCTAGGATACGGGTGCGCCGGGAAGGGCCACCTTTCCGGCGGTTGTGTCGTCTGGGGCCATAGTCGAGTGGGAAGACGCGTCCCTCGCACGGACGAGACGGCGGTTCGAATCCGCCTGGCTCCACCACGTTGTCTGGTGAACTCTCTCTGTACGTCTTGAGGCGATCCCGACCGTGGGCGTCTTCGCGCGTCTCCCGGCCTCTCTCACCTGCGGCAAGCTGTGGACTCGTGCAACCTCGTCCACATCTTTGAAACGCTCGCGTTCCGCCCGTTCCTGGCCCAATCCCGTTTCTGGGGGCAGGGTCATCTCTCCGACACAGACGATTATAGAAGAAGTCGGCATTGTCCAGGCCATGTCCCCGTGCTACTCTTCGATCACCGCAACCGATTGCGAGTATACAGTGAGGTGCTGACCATGAAACAAACGGGAGCCGAGTTGGCGGATTGGGCGGTTCGCAAGGTGGAGTCTGAGTATAAGGACGATGTGTGCCTGCTCTTGGAGCATCGGACTCTTAGGCTCGACGCCGATCAGGACAAGATCGCATGGGGTCGCGCCCACGGTGTTCGGGTGG
>CAZUGW010000023.1:10686-13242 GCA_964620055.1 uncultured bacterium | reverse complement strand
CAGGACAAGACCAGCTTCAGTTTCTACGTTCCGGCGACGAGCCGCGCGAACGGGCTGGCGCGCACGTTCATCGTCGAGGGCATTGGCTACGACCTCTTCCCGGTCTCTTGGGAACGCCTGGAGAGGCTTGCGGAGGTCAAGGAGCATAGCACCACGCTCCTCGCCGACGCCGAGATTCTGTATGCCAGAACCGACGACGACCGACAGCGCTTTACCAGTCTTCAAGCAAGACTCGCGGCGAACCTACAAAACCCGCACCTCATGTGCAACAGAGCCATGGAGTGGCTGAACACGGTGATGGAAGTCTACCAGGATATGCTCTTCGAGGACGCGGCGGCCAAGGTGCGTGAAAGCGCCGGCCGTATCTGCGACCTGCTATCGGTCGCCGTGGCGTGCGTGAATCGTACCTATCTCAAGCACGGACAGACCAACCAGATCCTGGAACTCTCCGCCATGAAGGAGATCCCGACGGACTTCACGACTCAGTACGAGCGAATCATCCGCGCGGGGACGGCGGAGGAGCAGAAGCGCCTGTGCCACGAACTCATCGTTACGACCAAGGCGTTTCTCGGAAAGCAGGACGAGACCGCGACAAGAAGAGCGAGTGCGCCGGACTTCTCGGAGCTGGCCACCTGGTACCAGGAACTCTCCTACACGTGGCGTCGGGTCTATCATTGGTGTGACAGAAACGACCCGGTCAATGCGTATCTCTGGGGCTGCTTCCTGCAGGGTGAGGTCAATGCCGTCGGTGAGGAGTACGAGATCGCCGACCTTGATATACTCGGCGCGTTCGAGGCCGGCAACCTATCCGCGTTCCGGGCCTGCGCCGAGGCTGTCGAGCGGAGAATCGTTGCGGCCATCGAAGCCAATGGCGTGACCATTGACTCCTATCCGTCTGTTGAGAGCTTCCTGGAGAGGAACCCGTAGCCCTGGAGGTGCCTCCGCATGAGGTACAAGAACGCCTCCGATATCTTGCCTGAAGACTTGCTCAAGGAAGTGCAGAAGTACGCCGCCGGCGAAACCCTGTATTTCCCCAAGGCGAGCGCGCGGCGGAAGTGGGGCGAGATCTCGGGAGCGAGGAGCTTCTTCCAGCAGAGAAACGCCGAGATCCGGGAGAAGTACTCGCAGAAGGCCTCCATCGAGAGACTCGCCGATGAATACAGCCTTTCTGAGGAGACAATCCGGAAGATAGTTTTCGGATAAGCAGCCAGCGGGTGGTGCATTGGGCCGCGACCAATGGTCTTGGTGGCGGCCCCACTCGTCACCCACCGCAGCACGGCAAAGGAGGAATGAAGAAACTGGGGAACTCTTCCCTCCTCCACACTCGGAGAGCGTTCATCTGTGGGTGCACTTTCTTCCACCAACAGAAAGGTAAGAGGGGAAGGGAGATAGGTGAGAACAACAGCCTCCTCCTTCTGGTTTCATCTCGACCGCCTTGTCTCCGAGTGCAAACTCGTCATTGACCGCCCCGCCGGATCGCGCCATCCCCGGTATCCCGAGGTGCAGTACCCACTTGACTACGGCTATCTCCAGGGGAGCCACGCGGGGGAGGGTGATGGCGCGCCCGAAATGCGCGTGATCTGCTACGCGTGCTATAATGCCCCTGAACGCGTAGCGGTCTGCCCAACGACGGCTGGCGCGCACGGATTCGCGAAAAATGGGGTGAAAGGCATGGAGGACAGCAAGGCGCTCGCAGACTTGACCTCAGGGGAGATTCAGGACGCCGTCAAGACCACCTACGGTCGCGTCGCGGAGGAGCCGTGCGGCGCGTTCCCGTTTCCGGTAGGCCGGAAGTTCGCGGAGAGCGTGGGGTATCCCGCGGAGGTGCTGGATCGGCTGCCGCCGGGGCTCGCGGAGTCGTTTACCGGGGCGGGCAACCCTCAGGACTTCGTGGACGCCAGGGCGGGAGAGACGCTCCTCGATCTCGGCTGCGGAGTGGGCCTGGACCTGTACTTCTACGCGCAGAAGGTGGGTTCCACAGGCCAGCTCTACGGGCTGGACTTTTCCCCCGCGATGATCGCGTCGGCGCGCGCGAACCTGTCGGCCGCAGGCGTGGCGAATGTCACGCTGCTGGCAGCGAGCGCGGAGGCGATCCCCCTGCCCGACGCGAGCGTTGATCTCGTCACCAGCAACGGCATCTACAACCTCTGCCCCGGCAAGGTGTCGGTGATGCGGGAGGTCTTCCGCGTCCTCCGCCCCGGCGGCCGCACCATCTTCAGCGAGATCGTGCTGCGCGAACCGATGGGAGACGAGGTGCGCAAGCAACTGCGCGACTGGTTCCGCTGCATCGGCGGGGCGCTGCCGCGGGAGGATTTCCTGCGCGCGATGGAGGAGACCGGGTTCGTAGGGATTACAGTGCTGGACCTCCGCCGCAATGCGCGCACCGGCCACGAACTGGCGATCTGCGCGACGATCCGGGCGGAGAAGCCTGCCGGCGGTTGAGCTCGCATCTCCGGCGCGGCCTCCGACCCACATCTTCAGCCATGCACACAACGGACGCATTCCCGCCCTCCATGTCGCAGTACCGCGCACGCCTGCTCCGCGCCGCCGGGTACG
>CAZUGW010000023.1:0-10676 GCA_964620055.1 uncultured bacterium | reverse complement strand
CCGCAAGGAGGCACAGCAATGTCTGCAGTGCTAACAGGAATAGCAAAGAAGAGCTTTGACGCGCCGGACGACACGCGGATCTTCCCCAACGCCCGCGTGGAGATCGTGAATCTTGTGGGTTACACTGTGTCGCGCTCCACGCTGCTGCCGGGCTGGCTGTGGTCCCGGGACGTGAAGCCGACCGTGGGGACTGACTGGTGCGAGATCGAGCATACCGGCTACGTCGCCGCCGGCCAGCTCAAGGTGACGCTGCGGGACGGCACTGACGTCTTGCTCGGCCCCGGCGACTTCGCGCACATTCCACCCTATCACGACGCCGCGGTGATCGGCGACGTGGCGGTGGTCCTGGTGGATATCACCGGCGGAATTGGCTGGCGGAAGCCGTGACCAACGCGCGGCGACGCTGAGGCCGCGCGCAAAATGGAGCCTGGGGCGGGTCACAGACCTGCCCCAGGCACGCGAATACGGGTTATTGGCCCTGCACCCGATCCGCTAAGTCGAGCAACTGGTAGGCTAGCCAGCCGATCCGACCGCCGTCCAGGGTGCACTCGCGCGTCAGTTCCCCGAGCGACCCCCGGAGGCCCGCGGCCCGGGCCGCGACCTCCTCCAACCTGTCCGCGCCGCGAAGTTGCGCCTTAAGTGAGTTGAACAGTCGGTGAATCCAACGGCCGATCTCGGTTTCGCGGGCGGAGATGGAGAGTCGGGGGAATGGGTCAAGCGACGAGTCTGTGGGGCCGGGGCTAGGGGCGCGGAGATGGACCGCGCGAAGCTCCCCACAGTCGCCCATCCGCGCTGAGTCGAGATAACAGGCGAGATGCTCCTCAACCGCGTGGAAGCTGACATCCAGTCGGTGGAACGGGGACTCGCCGGCAAACCAGTACCGCCCCGCGGGTTGCTCCACCGCGCTGAACTCACGGTAGAACAACACAGGCTTGGCGGCGCGGATTGCGGCCGCCGCCAGCCACTTCGCACCCTCCACCTCTTCGCACGCGACCGCCATGTCCACGTCCGACCAGCGGTCGGCGCAGCCGTTCGCCAGCGACCCGAACACAGAGACAGCGTGGACAAAGGGGAGGGTTGCGAGGGCCGAGGTCACCTCGCACATGATCCGCTCAGGACCGGCGGCATCAGGGCACGACATGTCGTGCCCCTACACCCCCGCCTTCTCCCACACCCCCAGCAGCGCGTCGGCCGTCGCGCGAATCGCCTCCTCGGGCGATAGCTCGCGCAGCCGCTTGCTGAACGGCTCGGGGGTGACAGGGCCGGTGTAGCCGATGGCCCGGAGGCCCTGGAGGAATCCGACGAGGTCAATCACGCCGGTCTCGCCGGGGAGGGCGCGCTCGTTGTCAATCTGCTCGTCCGGGTCGCGGCCAGCGGCGCCGTCGTTGATGTGCACGTCCACCACCAACGCGTCGCTCAGGCGCGCGATGTCGCCCGTCATGCCGTGCGACGTGTACCAGTGGAAGGAATCGAAGAGCAGGCCGACGTTGCCCGTGCCGATGTCCTGGCAGAGATCAAGCATCCCGTCCATAGTGGAGATGAACTCGTGCTTGTGGCCGTGCCGGAGGGTCTTCGGCCCCACGAACTCCAGCCCGAGGCGGCAGCCGTGCTCGGCCAGGATCTCCGCGCAGAGGCGAAGGCGAGTCTGGTGGAGTTGATAGTTGTCCTTGAAGCTGAGCGTGTCGGAGAAGGGGAGAATCCAGGTGGAGCAGCGGTCGGTGCCGATATGGTTAGCCTTCGCGGCGAGGGTATGGAGTTGCGGGAGCCCGGCCTGGAAGCTGTCCTCGTCCGTACGGAATTCCACGGGCAGACCCCAGGCGGCGGGCTGCAGCCGGTTGACCTCCAGCACGCGGCGCACCTCGTCGGCATCGCGCCCCAGGTCCACACTGATTCCCTTGAAGCCGGCCTCGCACGCGAGCCGCGCGCATTCCTCAAAGGGCAGGCTAACGCCAATCGCCCCTGGCGCCAACGCTGGATACATGACACCCTCCCGATCGCGAGATTGACCCCGCGCCAAGCCCCGGCCGGGACAGAGTAGCACGGTCGCGGCGGCAGGGCAACCCGCACGGGAGGCCTGCCCTTGGCGCGTTTTCGCGACATAGATGGAGTCTCGCGAGCTAGGCCAAGATCACCCGGCGATGGAATCTTCTCCTGACAAGCGAATCCTATCCAGAGGTGGCGACATGCGCGTGCTACTCATCAAGCCGGCGAGGGTGGGGCAGGTCGGACTGGACCGCACGGCCCTGGTGGAGCCGCTCGGGCTGGAGATGGTGGCAGCCTGCCTGCCGCAGCACGAGGTGCGGATTCTCGACCTGCGCGTCGACGCGGACTTGGGGCGTGCGCTGCGCGAGTTCCAGCCGCAGGTCTGCGGTTTGGGGTGCGCGTTCACCACGGAGACGCGCACTTGCCTCGAGCTGGCCCGCGCCATCAAGTCGGCCCGGCCGGACTGCGCGGTGATCGTCGGCGGTCCGCCTCCCTCGCTCTGTCCGGAGGACTTCGCCGATCCCGCGGTGGACGCCATCGTGGTCGGCGAGGCCGAGGCCACCGTGCCGGAGCTGTTCGCCGCCCTGGAGAGCGAACAGCCGCTTCATGCCGTATCCGGGTTGGTGGTCAACGGCCTCGCGTGGCAGCACGCCACTCGCCGGCGCCCCGCGATCAGCGATCTCGACCACCTTCCGTCCCCGGCGCGCCACCTCGTGGCCGGGCACGCGCGCCGGTACTACATGGGGTTACAGCGCCCCCACGCGTTGGTGGAGACGGCCCGCGGGTGCCAGCACCGCTGCCGGTTCTGCGCGGTGTGGAAGTTCCATCGCGGCCGCGTCCGGTACAAGAGCCCGGCGCGTGTCGTGGCCGAGTTGGAGCAGGTTCGGGCGCCCTATGTCTTCTTTGCCGATGACAACTTCCTGAGCGATGTGCCGCGGGCGCAGCAGATCGCCGACCTGATCCGCGCCGCCGGGATTCGCAAGACCTACACCTTCCAATGCCGCGCCGACACCATCGCCCGCCATCCCGAGGTGCTGAGGCAGTGGCGGGAGCTGGGCCGGCTCACGGTGTTCATCGGCCTGGAGAAGGTGGAGCAGGGCGGCCTGGATGAGATTCGCAAGCGCAGTTCGGTGGATGACAATGAGCGGGCCATCGAGACGCTGAAGCGCCTGGACATCGGCTTCTCGGCGAACTTCATCGTGCCCACCGACGCCGCGCCGCGGGACTTCGAGGTCTTGCGGGAGTACGTCCGCCGCCACGGACTCCACGGCGCGGGATTCTCCGTGCTCACGCCGCTGCCGGGGACGGACCTGTACGAGGAAGTGCGGGAGACGATCACGGCCGAGGATTGCGAGCTTTTCGACCTCTTCCACGCGGTCACGCCGACACGACTGCCCCTGGAGGAGTTCTACCGCGAGTTCGCCGGGATGTGGGCCACCACCCGCGCGGTCGGCGGCGGGAAGCGTGGGCCGCGCGCCTGGAAACTGGCGAAGGCGCTCCTCTCCGGCCGCGTCTCCTGGTCCAGTCTCCGGCTGGGCCTGAACATGCCGCGCACACTGAGCGATCCGAACGTCTACCTCCTCGGGCACAAACCGTCGCAGTCCACGCGCGCGACAGGACCCTAGCCCTCCTCAACAGAAACAAGCTCCATCGAGACGTACTGCTGGGGAGCGCCGCGTGCCCACGACCGCAGTCACCAAAGAGCACATCACTGCAGAGCTTCACCGACTCGGGATCCAGCCGGGCGACCTGCTGATCGCGCATACCTCTCTACGCGCCTTCGGGTGGGTCCAGGGTGGGGCGGAGGCGGTGGTGGAGGCCCTGCTCGATGTGGTCGGTCCCACCGGCACGGTGATGGTCCCGACCTTCAACCACAGTCGGGTCAAGGTCTTCGACCCGGAGACTACGCCCTCTCACAACGGCGCGGTCACCGAGGCCCTCCGTAAGCGTCCGAACGCCCTTCGCTCCCTCCACCCCACCCATCCCTACGCCGCCATCGGCCGCGACGCCGCGGAGCTGACCGCGGGAAATCTGGAGGTGGGGACGTTCGACCCCGCCTCGCCCCTCGGCAAGCTGGCCGACCGGGGCGGGTGGATCGTGCTCCTGGGCGTGGGCCTGGGCGCCAACACCTGCCTTCACATCGGGCAGGCGACCGCGCAGGCGCACTGCCTGGGATACGGTCGCGAACGCTCGTTCGTGAAGCTCGACGGGGAGGTGCGGGAAGTGCGCTCCACGCTGTGGCGAGACGGGAGATGCCCGCTAGAAACCCGGCCGGTGGAGGCGCGCTTGCGCCAACGGGACCTGATCCGAGACGGGCAGGTGGGGAGCGCGGAAGTACACGTCATGCCCGGGCGAGACGTGATCGCAGTGACGGTGGAACTGTGCGCGGAACTCTGCCCGACGTGCCCGGTGCAGCCGAACTGGTCGAACCCGCGCGCCGCCGATCCTCTGTAGTCCGTGTTCATTCCGCGAACCGATGCGCCACCACGGCGCGCTTGACAGTCCGCTTATTTTGGATAAAAATAGTCAATAATCATTCGGGTGACAAGCATGGAACTCATCCGTCGCAAGACAGACTACAGCCTGCGCGCCCTGGTGGCGATCTCCCAGGCCGATCGGCCGGTGCGCGCGGAGGAGTTGGCGGAACGGGGACAGACGCCCATCGCGTTCCTGCACAAGGCGCTTTCCGATCTGGCCGAGGCCCGGATTCTGGAGGGGCAGCGCGGGCCGGGCGGCGGGTTCACGCTGGCGCGGCCGGCCCACAAAATCTCCGTCCTAGATGTGATCGAGGCCCTGCAAGGTCCTCTCCTGGTCAGCAATTGCTTGAGCGAGAACAGCGATTGCACTCGCAAAGAGGCCTGTCCCCAGAGGCACGCGTGGGTGCAAGCGCAAGAGGGCCTGGTGGCGACGTTGGGTGGCATCACCCTTGAGAATCTCGCGGCGCTGTACGCCGCCCCCAGGCCCGCGCAGAGGCCGCGGGCAAAGTGAGCGTCAGGATGAAATGGGACAGCGAAGCTGAACAACTCCTCGCCCGCGCCCCGGTCTTCGTTCGGCCCTTCGTGCGGCGCAAGGTGGAGGAATTCGCCCGCCAAGAAGGCGGCGAGCGCGTCACCGCCCATCTCGCCCAGCAGGCCTATGAGACCATGCGCGGCAAGCAAGGCGGCGACGGCATGAAGCCGAGCGCGGAGTTGATCGCACAGTTGGAGACGGAGGCCGAACGCGTGGCGGAGGGTGCGGAGTTCCGCACGCGACACTTCCTCGTCCAGCCCTGCGCCGGAGCGGTCGGCTGCCCGCGGAGCCTGATTCCGGTGCGCGAGCTCGCCGAGAGCATCGCCCACGCGATCACCAAGTCGGGATTCCCCGAGTTTCTGGAGCAAGGCCTCGCCGTCCGCCCGCTCCTCTCCCACCACCGTCTCCAGGCCGCAATCGCGGGCTGTCCCAACGCCTGCTCGCAGCCTCAGATTCGCGACTTCGGCGTAATCGGGATCACGGAAGTCGCGGTGTCGCCGGAGCTGTGCACGGGCTGCCTGCAGTGCGTGAAGGCCTGCCACGAGGACGCGATCACCGTCGCGGAATGTACCCCGCGAGTTGACGCCGACAAATGCATCGGCTGTGGGGATTGCGTTCGCGCCTGCCCGAGTGAAGCGCTGACCTTCGGCCCGCCGCGGTACCGCGTCACCGTCGGCGGCAAGCTCGGCCGCCACCCCCGCCTGGCCAATACCCTGGCCACGGTCTCCGATGAATACCAGGCGTTGGACGCGCTGCAACGCGTGCTCGAGAAGCTGATGGCACGCGGCAAGCCGGGGGAACGGGTGGGAGCGCTGATCGAGCGAGACGGCGACCTGTAGGGCGGGCGTACCTACGCCCGCCGCCTACGGGAGCAGCATCCCCGCGAACGCCCTCGGGTCGAAATCCACCAGGTCCTCGGTCTTCTCCCCGATCCCGATCAACTTGATCGGCAGCCCCACTTCCTCCGTGATGGTGAGCACCGTCCCGCCCTTCGCGGTGCCGTCGAGCTTCGTGAGCACGACCCCGGTGAGGCCCGTCACTTCCTTGAACTCCTGGGCCTGGTTGAGCGCATTCTGACCCGTGGTCGCGTCGAGCACTAACAGCGTTTCGTCCGCCGGTCGGCCCAACTCACGCTCGGCGACGCGGCTCACCTTGCGGAGCTCTTCCATCAGGTTCTTCTTCGTGTGCAGCCGCCCCGCGGTGTCGGCGATCACGATGTCCGCGCCACGCGCTTTCGCCGCGCGAATGCTGTCGAACAGGACTGCCGCCGGATCGCCGCCAGGCTGGTGGCGCACGATGTCCGCGCCCAGGCGATCCGCCCACACCTGAAGTTGGTCAATCGCCGCCGCCCGGAACGTATCCGCCGCGGCCAGCATCACCTTCTTTCCCTGCTTCTGGAAGCGCGCCGTGAGCTTCGCGATCGTCGTGGTCTTGCCCGTGCCGTTCACCCCGACGATGAGATACAGCAGCGGCGCCTCCGGTGCCACCGTCGTCAGCGGCGAGGTATGCCGCTCCAGCATCTCCGCGAGCTGACTGCGCAGAATCTCCTTCACCCCCTCTACGGTCTTGACGCGCTGCTCCCGCACCGCCTGGCGCAATCGCTCCACAATCAGCGTGGAGACCTTCGCGCTGACATCCGAGGCGATCAGCACTTCCTCTAACTCATCGAACAACTCGTCAGTGGCTTCACCAGAGCCGGCGAACAAGTCTGCTACGCGGCGGAAAAGGTTCTTTAGCACGGCCGGGACTCCGCTTCGAAAGGCGAAGAGGCGAAGAGGCGAAGAGGCGAATCGAAACGACGTACAAGACTGCGACGCCTATGCGAGATCATAGTGCTCAGGTTCCTCTCTCACAGAGTCGGTAGTGCTCAGGCGAGCGATCATGCCAGAGAGCATCTTGGCAATCACAGTCAGGTGGCCGGTGAAGTCAGTTCGCGATGTTTCGGGCAACAGCTTCTTCCTCTGGCACATATCCATGAGGGCGACACATTCATGCACCGACCCGCGCGCCATGATGAGGAAACGCCGCTGATCCGCCTTGGTGGTGCGACCGGTTCCTTCGGCGATGTTCAGAGCGATAGAGAGAGCGGCGCGATTCAGTTGGTCGCGCAGATACCAGTTCTCACGCGAGAACTTCACGGTCAGCGCAGAAGCTTGCTCTGCGAACTCCAATGCTCTCTGGTACACCCTGAGGTTCTGAAAAAGGAACTCCATATCGGCCGTTTCGCCTCTTCGCCTCTTCGCCTATCGCCTCTTCGATTCACCGCCCACCCTGTCGGATGTAATTCAATAATCCCCCCGCCAGCAGAATCCGCGCCTGCCGTCCGGTGAGGTCGTACGTAACCGAGAACGTCGCGCCCCGCGTGTGGTTCACCACCTCCAGCGGCTGGCGCGCGGTAATGCGGGCCCGCACGTCCTGAATCTCCAGTTCCTCGCCCTCCGTGATAGTCACGCCCTCCGGCAGCTTCAGTGGCAGGATGCCGAAGTTCACCAGATTCATCTGGTGAATGCGGGCGAAGGACTGCGCCAGCACCGCCCGCACGCCCAGAGCCATCGGCGCCAGCGCGGCGTGTTCGCGGCTCGACCCCTGCCCATAGTTCGAGCCCCCCACGATGAACCCGCCGCCCAGGCGTGAGGCGCGCTCCACGAAGCCCGGGTCGAGGCGGGAGAAGACGAAGCGCGAGATCGCCGGGATGTTGGACCGCAGCGGGAGAATCTGCGCGCCCGCCGGCATGATGTCATCGGTCGTGATATTGTCGCCGGCCGCGAGCAGCACGCTTCCCCGCAGGCTGTCCCCCAGTTCCGTGCCCGCCGGCACCGGGGCGATGTTCGGGCCGCGCACGATCTCCACGGACTCCGGGTCCTCCGCCGGCGGAAGGATCATACTGTCATCCACGGTGAAGCTCTCCGGCACGGTCACCGAGATGGGCTGGCCCAGGTCGCGCGGGTCCACAAACTCGCCGGCGAGCGCCGCCGCCGCACATACCTCCGCGCTGGCCAGATAGCACTTCGCATCCCGCGTCCCGGTGCGGCCGGCGAAGTTACGATTGAAGCTCCGCACCGTCACCCCGCCCGACACCGGCGCCTGCCCCATCCCGATGCAAGGGCCGCACGAGGCCTCCAGCACCCGCGCCCCGGCCGCGATCAGCTTCGCCAGCCCGCCGTTCCCGGCCAGCATCTGCAAGACTTGCCGCGACCCCGGCGCGATCACCAGCGACACGTTCGGGTGGACGCGCTTCCCCTCCAGCATCGCCGCGACTCGCGTCATGTCGTAATACGATGAATTCGTACAGCTTCCAATCGCCACCTGGTCAATCCTGAGGCCCTTCAGTTCCATGACGGGAACCACGTTGTCCGGGCTGTGCGGTTGGGCGACCAGAGGCACGAGCGCGCCCAGGTCCACCTCCACCACCTCGTCGTACCCCGCGTCGAGGTCGGCGAAGAGCGGCGTCCAGTCACCCTCGCGCTGCTGCGCGCGGAGGAACGCGCGGGTCACCTCATCGCTCGCGAAGATGGAGCTTGTCGCTCCCAGTTCCGCACCCATGTTCGTGATCGTCGCTCGCTCCGGCAGGGACAGCGCGGCCACGCCCTCGCCCCCATACTCCATCACCCGGCCCACGCCGCCCTTCACCGTCAGTCGGCGCAGCAACTCCAGGATCACGTCCTTCGCGCTCACCCAGGCCGGCAGCGCGCCGGTGAGCTTGACCGATACTACCTTTGGCATGGTCAAGTAGAACGGATAGCCCGCCATCGCCGCGGCCACGTCCAGCCCGCCCGCCCCGATGGCCAGCATCCCCAGCCCCCCGCACGTCGGCGTGTGGCTGTCCGAGCCCAACAGCGTCTCGCCCGGCACGCCAAACCGCTCCAGATGCACCTGGTGGCAAATCCCGTTGCCGGGGCGGGAGAAATAGACGCCGTACTTCGCGGCCACGCTCTGGAGATAGCGGTGATCGTCCGCGCTCTCGAACCCGGTCTGGAGCATGTTGTGGTCCACGTAGCTCACGGATCGCTTCGTGCGCACGCGTGGCGCGCCGATGGCCTCGAATTGCAGGAAGGCCATCGTCCCCGTGACATCCTGCGTCAGGGTCTGGTCAATGCCGAGCGCGATCTCCTCGCCCGGCGCCATCCTCCCGGACACCAGATGCGCGGCGATGATCTTGTGCGTCAAGCTCTTTCCCATGGGCTGCTCCCGATCTGCGGCGCGGCGGCCGACGGTCAGGGCAGGACGCGGGGTCCTGCCCAACGATTTGTGGCTAGCCCTTAGTGTAAAGGAAATGGCGGAAGCAGTCAAAAGCAGCCGGCACGCGGGGTGACTTCGTAGGGCCACTTGCGCGTGACCCTACCCCGTGACCTGCGCCGACGCCACCAACCTCCGCCCCATCTCCCGCGCTTCCTCCAGCAACTCCGGCTTCCCCGCCGCGTCCCCCACATCGCCGAGGCCCGACGCGGCAATCCGGCCGACGGGCTTGACGTGGTGGTAGTCCAGCACTGATTCCAGGTACTGGGCCACCTTATCCGGTGTCTCCTGGTCGGCGTCGGCCTGTACGACGATCACCGCGCCCCGGCGCTCGCCCGGCAATGCGAGTTGCCAGCCGCCCTGGTCGGTGAAGAACGAGAAAAAGCGGTCAATGGCGAGCTTCAGCGAGGCGCTGAGGTTCCAGAAGTACACCGGTGTGGCCAACACCCACGCGTCGGCCTCGCGAAGCGCCTCCAGAACCTGGATCATCTCGTCGTGCTGGACACAGCGCGACTCCGGCGTCTTCAGGCAGGCCCGGCAGGCGCGGCAAGGCTTGAGGTCCAGCTTTGGCAGATCGAAGCGCGTCACGGTGGCGCCGGCCTCAGTCGCGCCTTCAGTGAGCGCCTTCAGCAGCGCGTCCGTATTCCCACGGCGGGGACTGCCACAGAGAGCGACAACGTGCACAGCTACCTCCTCAGCCTCCCCATAAGGAAAGAGATCATTTCTGCCCTCAGCATTCAAGCCGCCGAAGGCGGCCAGTGTTTCTTCGTGTCTTAGTGCCTTTGTGTTTCAGTCGTTCCCTCAGAAGGCTAGTGATACCGAACCTCGAACTCCTCGAATTCCCCCCGCGGCTCCTCCCAGCTCACTAGCACGTCGGCGACCTGCGCGCCCCGCGGTCCACGGCGCAGGTCGGCGAGGAACTTCTCCAGCAGGTCGCGCTCCCCCTCCGCCACTATCTCCACCTCACCGGTCATTAGATTGCGCACGAACCCGGTGGCGCCGTACTGCGGCGCGCGGCTCTCCGCGAAGGCGCGGAAGCCCACCATCTGCACGTGCCCGCGGAGCAGCGCGCGGAAGCGGGCGGGTTGTGGTTGCGTGGCGGCCATGAGCGTGGGGTATCGTTTCCAGGCGTTGGAACGCTCTCCTGCGAGCAACCGAGCGCGCGGCGAGTAGGCCGTCTGGGGATCGAACCCAGGACACCCGGATTAAAAGTCCGGTGCTCTACCAACTGAGCTAACGGCCCGCATGGTCTAGGGTAGCAGGAGGGCGGGAGGGGTGTCAAACCGCGCGCGGGTCACCGGATTGCCTGGTCCGATTCAGCCCCCTCCGCAGCATCCGCCGCTGGTCGGCGTGCGCGAGCAACCGCAGCGCCTGCGTCTGGGTGAACCACCCGGCATCGAGTGCGCCGTGGGCAGGATCGGGCCGGAGTTCGGCCTCCTCGGGAGCGA
>CAZUGW010000022.1:1113-17272 GCA_964620055.1 uncultured bacterium | reverse complement strand
GAGGGCCTGGCCGACGCGTGCCGTGCGTTCCAGTTGCCGGTGGTGAGCGGCAACGTGAGCTTCTACAACGAGACGCCCGGCTCGGCCGTCTACCCCACTCCCGTGCTGGGGATGATCGGCGTGCTCGATGACGTGCGGCGACACTGCACCAGCGGGTTCAAGCAGGCCGGCGATGTGATCTTGCTCCTGGGCGAGACAGGCGAGGACTTGGGCGGTACGGAGTATCTGAAGCGCATTCACGGCGAGGTGATCGGCAAGCCGCCCGCGCTGGACCTGGAGCTGGAGAAGAAGGTTCAGGCCGTCTGCCTGGAAGCGGTGCGGGCGGGCCTGGCGGCCTCCGCGCACGATTGTTCGGACGGCGGGCTCGCGGTGACCCTGGCGGAGAGTTGTATCTGGGGCAAGCTGGGCGCGGCGGTGACGCTGCCGGAGGGTGAGTCCGAGGTGCGCCTGGACGCGCGGTTGTTCGGCGAGTCCGCCTCGCGCATCGTGCTCTCGGCGACGCCGGAGAACGCGGCGCGCATTCAGGAACTGGCGCAGCGGGCCGGCGCACCCGTCACCGTCCTCGGGACGGTCGACGGCGAGACGCTGGAGATCAGCACAAGAGGCGAGTCTCTCGTCGCCATGCCGGTGGCGGAGATGGAGCGAACCTGGCGGGGTGCGCTCCAGGCGCTGATCGAGCAATAAGTGGCCGGGTCCGCGACAAGGATTCGCGGTCACCCGGAGGGAATACTGATATTGGGACGGGGGGGCAGTTGAGATTGCTTCGGCACGGGAGTGCCGAAGCCGGTAGGGCACGGGGCTTCGGCACTCCCGTGCCGAAGCAATCATGTAGGGGCGGCGCGGGTGAGGCGTGCAGCACGTAGGGGCGACCCGGCGGGTCGCCCTGCAAAGAGAGAGCCAAACATGGAAGACTACTCGCTGCTCGCGCGCCCGGAGGCGCGCGAGGCGTGCGGTGTATTCGGCCTCTACGGGCCGGGTGAAGACGTCTCTCGACTGACCTATTTCGGTCTGTTTGCCTTGCAGCACCGGGGTCAGGAGAGCGCAGGGATCGCCGTATCCGACGGCAAGAAGATCTCGGCCTATCGCGAGATGGGCCTGGTCTCGCAGGTCTTCGACGAGCACACGCTGACCAGCCTTCGCGGCGATCTGGCGATCGGCCACACGCGGTACTCCACCACCGGCTCCAGCACCCTCGCCAACGCCCAGCCGATGGTGCGGGAATGGCGCGGCGGGCAGATAGCGCTGGCGCACAACGGCAACCTCGTCAACGCCTTGGACCTGCGGCGCGAGTTGGAGGCGGCCGGGGAGACGCTCGAGGCCACCAGCGACAGCGAGGTGATGCTGCGCATGGTGGTGCGGGAGGCCGACCGGCTGGGCAGTGTGGAGGACGCAGTGGCCGCGTGCATGTCGCGCTGGCAAGGGGCGTTCTCGCTCACTCTTATCACCGAGAACTCCGTCATCGCGGTGCGCGACTCGTACGCCGTGCGGCCGCTGTGCATGGGCAAGGTCAACGGCGACGCTACGGTGTTCGCCTCCGAGTCCTGCGCGTTGAGCGTGATCGGCGCGGAGTTCATCCGCGAGGTCCAGCCGGGTGAGATCGTGATCGCCGATGCAGATGGGGTGCGGTCGCGGCAGGCGATGCCCGCGGCCGATCCCCGCGCACTCTGCGTCTTCGAGTACATCTACTTGGCCCGCCCGGACAGCACCATCGGCGGCCATCTCGTGCACGAGGTGCGGAAGCGTTTGGGGATGCAACTGGCCGAGGACTGCCCGGCCGACGCGGAAATGGTGATGCCGGTGCCGGACACCGGCTGGCCGGCCGCCATCGGATTCGCGGAGCGGTCGGGATTGCCGTTCGGCGAAGGGCTGATCCGGAATCGTTATATCCCGCGCACCTTCATCCAGCCCGATCAGCGGCTGCGGGAGATGGGCGTGAAGATCAAGCTCAACCCCCTGCGCGAGGCCCTGGAGGGCAAGCGGGTGGTGATGGTGGACGACACCATCGTCCGCGGCACCACCAAGCGCGGCGTGATCAAGCTGATCCGCGACGCGGGGGCCAAGGAAGTCCACGTGCGGATCTCCGCGCCGCCCTACCGGTGGCCCTGCTATTACGGCGTGGACACCAGCAATCGTTCCGAGTTGGTCGCGGCGCGGGCCGGGTCCATCGAGGCGGTGCGTCAGGAGATCGGCGCGGACACCCTGTGCTATCAGACCCTGGAGGGGTTCGTGAAGGCCCTGCAGATCGAGGAGCGCCTGCTCTGCCTGGCCTGTTTCACGGGAGATTACCCCATCCCCATCCCCACCGATGTGAAGTTGAGCAAATTGGATTTGGAGGAACCCGCGTGTCCCAGCGGCGAGTGAAGACAGAGGAGCCGAACGCGCAGCCGATCACCTACCGGGACGCGGGGGTGGATACTCGCCGCACGGCAAAAGCGCTGGAGTTGGTCAAGCCGATGATCCGCTCCACCTTCACGCGCGGGGTGGCCACCGACATCGGGACGTTCGGCGCGATGTTTTCGCTCAAGGACCTGCCGGAGCGGGACGCGCTGCTGTGCAGCAGTGTGGACAGCGTCGGGACCAAAGTGATGGTGGCGGCGATGATGAACCGCCACAACACCGTGGGCCAGGACCTGGTGAATCACTGCGTGAACGACATCTTGGTGCAGGGCGCGCGGCCGCTCTTCTTCATGGACTACATCGCCGCGGCGCGGCTGGAACCCGAGTTCGTGGAGCAGCTTATCGAGGGCGTGACGGTGGCCTGCCGGCAGGTGGGGTGCGCGCTGATCGGCGGGGAGATGGCCGAGTTGCCGGGGATGTACCAGGAGGGCGAGTACGATCTGGTCGGGTTCGTCGCCGGGGTGGTGGCGCGAAACAAGGCCGTGAGCGGTGATCGCGTTCGACCCGGCGACGCGCTGCTCGGCCTGCCCTCGAACGGGCTGCACACGAACGGATACTCCCTGGCGCGCAAGTTGTTCTTCGAGGTGGTGGGGCTGCCGGTGACGCAGCACGTCCCGCAGTTGGGGATGACCATCGGGGAGGAGTTGCTGCGGGTCCATCGCTGCTACGCGCCGGCGGTGCTGTCGCTGCTCGACGAGGTGGAGGTGAAGGGCATGGCGCACATTACCGGGGGCGGGCTGCCGGACAACCTGGTGCGCGCGATGCCGGAGGGCTGCGCGGCGGTGATCGAGCGGAGCAGTTGGAAAGCGCCCGCGATCTTTGACCTGATCCAGGACCTGGGCCGCGTCGCGGACGAGGAGATGTACCACACGTTCAACATGGGCGTGGGGTACGTGCTGGTAGTGGACGACGCGGAGGCGGACCGCGCGGCGGAGGAGCTGACCGCGCGCGGCGAGACCGTGTACCGGCTGGGTCGAGTCGAGGCCGGAGCGCGGGAAGTGCGGATCGTCTAGGCCGCAGGAGGGCGAGGGGGGGCTGTCGAACTCAGTCACAGGGTTGGGTTGGGGAAGCCCTGATAGGGGGTGTACTCACATTAACCGAACGATCATCCGATGCAACTGCGGGCATCGTATCTTCCGCAAGGACGTCATCCAGACGGGGCTGTACCTCAGCTCCACGGGTCCCAGCTATGTCTACGTGCGCTTCCGGTGCGGGCGCTGCCGCCGCGTCGGCGAACAGCTCGTGCAGGAGAGTAACTGGGATCCCACGGTGCTCCAGCACATCGAGGTGCGGATGAGCGAGGACGAGTTGCGCCGGTTCTCCGAGATGGGCGAGATCACCCCCGACGAAGTGGTGGAGTTCCATTACGGCGTGGGGAAGCTGACCGCCGAGCCGGATGATGTCGGAGAGCCGGCCTAGGTCGGTCCCACAAATGAGAGAGCGAAACGGCAGGGCGTCGCGCGAGTCGGGCGCCCTGTTCCTGTTGGGAGACGAAGGACATTGCTCCGCCAACGCCTACTGACCGCGCTCATCGGCATCCCCCTCGGCCTGGCCGTGATCTACCTCGGCGGGTGGTATCTGGCCGCGGTGGTGACGGTGATCGCGGTGGTGGGGTTATGGGAGTTCCACCGTTTGGCAATGCGCCTTCCCTGGGGCCTCATCCCTCCCTGGGTAGCGCAGGGGGTAGCGGTCCTGAGCGGGCTAGTCTACGTGCCGTTCTTACTCAGCCACCTGCTCCGCCTCCGCGCGCTCGAACCCACCCGCTCTGTCTCCGGCCTCTCCACCGGCGCGGTATGGCTCTTCCTCGTCGTCGGCGCGACGTGGGCGATGGATATCGCGGCCTATATCGTGGGCAAGGCGATAGGGCGGCACAAGCTGTGCCCGGCGATCAGCCCCGGCAAGACGGTAGAGGGGGCGATTGGCGGATTGGTGGGCGCGGTCGCGGTGACGTGGGCGATGGGGACGTGGCTGGGGTTGAGTGTCGCGCAGGCCGTGCTGCTCGGAGTGCTGCTAGGTGTGGGCGGGCAACTCGGCGATCTGTTTGAGTCGTTCCTCAAGCGCCGCGCGGGGGCGAAGGACTCGGGGGCGCTGCTGCCGGGGCATGGGGGGGTGCTGGATCGGTTCGACAGCCTGTTGTTCAACGCGCCGATCGCGTACTACGTGATACGCGCCTTCGTCGGATAGCCTATCCCCCGCGGCTGAGGCGGTCGGCCAGATAGGACGGAAGGCCGGCCTGGCGCATCTTCTTTTGCACCGCGGCGATGTCGTACTTCACTCGTCGAATCTCGATCAGCCGCGCCTCGGTGTCCCAGATCCCATAGCTCGCCTCCGGATTGCCGTCGCGGGGCTGGCCCACCGAACCGGGGTTTACGATGTAGCGCAGCGGCCCTTCCAGCGCGATCTCGCCCCCGGCGAGCAGAGAGACTTGGTCGCAGAATAGGGAGGACCCGCGGCGGCGGAAGCACTCGGCGATGTGGGTGTGCCCGATGAAGCAGAGCGGCCCCCGCATCGCGTCGAAGCAGGTGAGCGCGTCCTGCACGGTGGCGAGGTATTCCATGTGGTCGGGCAGCGAGCCGTGCACCAGGGTCGCCCGTCCCACCTCTGCGGTCAGAGGCAGCGCGGCGAGATAGGCCTTCTGCTCCGCGGTGAGCTGGCGCGCGGTCCATTCGATGGCGGCGCGGGCGTGGGGGTTGAACCAGTTGAGGTCGTACCGCCCGGCCGCGGCGACGTCGTGATTCCCGACCACAGAGATCAGACCCCGAAGGCGGCGTGCTCGCTCCAGACAGGCCCCGGGGTCGGGACCGTAGCCAACGAGATCACCCGTGCAGAGGTAGGCGTCCACGCCGGTCAGGTCGGCGAGAACGGCCTCGCACGCTTCGAGGTTGGCGTGGATATCGGAGATCAGGCCGTAGATCATGGGTTCGCGCTATCTTAGGTAGGACGCCCGGAGGCGTCAAGATCACGGCGCGGCAAGAGGATACCGTCCAGCTTCTCGCACGGTCTCGTACATCGCCAGGATATTCCCCACCGGTGTGTTCGCCTGGATGTTGTGGACGGTGTTGAAGACGTAGCCGCCGCCCGGCGCGAAGGTGCGAATTCGCTCTGACACTTCTTTCCGCACTTCCTCCGGCGTGCCGAAAGGCAAGGTCCGCTGCGTATCCACCCCGCCGCCCCAGAATACGAGCCGATCGCCGAACTCGCGCTTGAGCCGCTCCGCCTCCATATTCGTTGCCGAACACTGCACCGGGTTGAGGATGTCCACGCCCGCGGCGATGAACTCGGGGATGAGGCGATATACCGAGCCGCAACTGTGAAAGAACGTCTTCCAACTCGTATGCGCGTGCACCCACTCGTTGATCTGCTTGTGGTACGGCTGGTAGAGCTCGCGGTAGACGCAGGGGGAGGCGAACTCGCCGCGTTGAGTGCCGAAGTCCGTGCCGGAGAGATAGACCGCGACGATCCTGTCGCCGACGGCCTGGCGGAGGAGCTCGAGGTTCTCGATGATCTGTTCAGTGTGGCGCGCGTTGATCTCCTCGATGTACTCCGGGTGGGTGATGTGGGCCACCAGCCAGTCGTCGAAGTTGCGGATGCCCTTGGGCTGATCCACCTCCGGGGCGAGTACCAGCGGCAGGTTGCCCAGGCCGCGCTCCCCGAAGCCGCCCATGAGCGCGAAGTCCGTGTTGCGATAGAGATAGTCCGCGGTGGTCTGAAGGTGGGTGAGTTCCTCGTCGCGAATCCGCTTGAATTGCTCCGCGAACTCCGCGGGGTTGAGATGATCCCAGTCCAGAGGCTGCTGGCGCGGGAGGAGGTCGAAGTAGTAGCCATTATTGGGCATGCGGCCGCTGGGGGCCTTGCTCACATCGCCGCCGGGGGAGAGCAGCAGGTCGCCGTTCTCGTCCACGCGGTAGTGGAACTGACCGGGCACCGCGACCTCCGTGCCATCGAACATGCGCCACGGCTTCCAGTCGCGATAGGCGACACCGAAGGTGCGTGTGACAGGCGCCACGCCGATCACGTCGCAGCCGAGCTTCTCGAGGACGGGGATCTCCACCTCGCCCAGCATCTGGATGAGGTCGCTAACGCGAGGGAGGCCACCGTTCACTTTCAGGGCGCGCCGCAGTTCAGCATAGGGGCCGACCATGATGCCAGAGACACCCGTGCTCCCCAGATCCACGGGCACGCGGTCGGGCTCCTGATGGTTCAGGGTGAGCAAAACTCGTTCGCGAGAAGTCATGTTAGTTACCCGTGTTGTCTGGCAGTCAGCGCGGCTTGGAGTCGGTTGGCGAACCGCGCCTCCTCTGGCTTACGACGCGGAGACACGATCCCCTTGGGCCGTTCGCCTGCTGCACGGCAGGTCCGCCGCCACCGGGTGGAGAAGATTCGTGGAGAAGCGCGACGGGAGGCGCTCATGCCCGAGCTATCCGCAACCGAGGAGCTACTGCGCGACCACCGGGTGCTGCTCTCCGAGGTCGAGGCCCTGCGTGAGTCACTGCTCACGCTCCGCATCGGCCCCGTGGCCGATCTGGAGATCGCAGAGGGCCGCCTGCGCGCGCGCATGACGGCCTTTTGGAAGGACTGGCGCTTGCATTGTCTGCGCGAGGAGATGGGGTTGTTCGCGGAAGCCCATCGCCTGGTAGCGGAGGCGGCCGAGCCCGACCGCTCGCTGGCGGCGTTTCTCGCGGGCGAGGCCGAGGAGGATCTCAGCGCCCACGTCGGGATCTCCAAGCGCTTCTACGAGGCGCTCTCCCTGTTAGAAGAGATCGAAGGCGCGGGCCGACTGGAGGAGCAGGAGCTGGCCCGCCTTCGCACCATGGTGGGCCTCAGCTTCAGCCTCCTGACCCGCCACGCCACGAAGGAGGAGAGCCTGATCTTCCCGACGCTCGCCCGCGCCCTGACCCCCCGGCAGATGGCGATGATCCGCAAGCGGCTCTGGGAGACCCCGCTCGACCCGACCGCGCCGTTGCCATCACAAGGTCTTGGCGAAGGTTAGCGGCTCCCTCCGCCCCACGCCTTCTCCGCCCACGCCTCCATCGCGTC
The DNA here is from genome assembly GCA_964620055.1 of uncultured bacterium. GTDB lineage: Bacteria > Armatimonadota > Hebobacteria > Hebobacterales > Hebobacteraceae > CAZUGW01. The sequence continues at coordinate 9,838 of CAZUGW010000022.1, read as the reverse complement.
GTACTTGTCCGCCCAGGAAGTATACATTGCCCCGGCGACCCCGGGAACTCCGTCGGCCGCCTTGAGCCAGCCCTGAATTCCTTTTCCCTCTTCGTCCCAGTCGTAGTAGCCGGATAGGATCTGCTCGTGGCCGCGATCGCTAAACCACTTCAGGTTCTTGCCCTCCAGGTGGCCGGCCCAGTTCACGATGCCCACCTTCGGATCGAGGCCCTCCCAGGATCCGGTCCAGGTCCCGTTCACGAGGTAGTAGGGGCGGTCGGTCGCGTTCTCCATCGGGCAGAACATATCGCTCCACACCCACACCTTCGCCTCCGGGTCAACATCGTGGATGATCTCCACGCACCGTTTCACGTTGTCGGCGAGGAGTTGTCCGGGGGTCAGGTTGCGATCCCAGCAGGCCTGGCACGAGTTCGCGACGCGGATCTCGTCGTGCTGCATGAAGTAGTGCTTCGGGTGGAACTCGTCGTGGAGGCGCTGCACCTGTTGGCGCACCAAATCGTACACCTCCGGCTCACTCATGCACCCCACGACTTGGGCTTCGTGAATCACCACCGGATGATAGTAGCTCAGGCGGACGTACTCCCCCTCCTTGATCCGCGATCCCTTCGTGAGGCGGATTGTCGGTGGCGTGTGGTAGATCTCGCGAGGGTTCAACAATGGGTCGCGGATTGCCTCAAAGTCGCGCCCCTCTTCATACACCGTCCCGCCCTCACCCCGCACGGTGACGGGGCAGCCGGGTCGCCGCAAGATGTTGACCGGCCCAATCTCCTCGAGGGTCAAGTCGTCCCACCAGATTTGCCCACCACCCTTGCCCTCGATGCTGAGCGTGATGCACACCTCCTCGTGGTTGAGGCTGTTGAACACGACGTCATAGCGCGTCCAATCTTGCGTGGGCGTGATGCGGAGGTCGGTGTAGCTGAGAAAACCCGAACAGGGCCATCCGGCCGTGGCGCGCAGTCGGACCGAGCCGGGATTGTCCAGCTCTCGCGTCTTCGCCCAGGCCGATATCCGGTATTGACCAAACGGCCTCACTCTCAACCCTCTCTGGGATAAGATGGTGGGTTCATCGCCGGGGTGAGTCATGCGGACGGAGTTTCGGCCGCGGTGACGGACCTTGCGGTCAACCACGATGTAGCGCCCGACACCGAGCTGGTATTGCCACCCGGCAAGGGCGTCGCCCGCGGCCTCCTCGAACCCCGCGTTCGCCACCGTCGCCGGCAGCTCGGGCGCCAGCCTCAGTTCCCCTCCGCGCGCGACGTAGCGTGCGTCCTTCACGGGCAATCCCTCGGCCAGGTTCTTGTTGTGGCCCAGTAGCCCGCCCCCGTAGCCGAAAGGCATGCAGATCGGGATGAACTCCATCCCCATGGATTCAGCCGCGGCGACGATCTTCTTCAGACCCTCCAGGTAGGCCGGTGGCCGCAGGTCGAGCTCGTAGAGCCCGCCCTCCGACAGCGCCACTCCGTTGTACCCCGCGGCCTTGGCGCGCGGGAGCAGGGCGAGGGTCCGCGCCACGTCCTCAGGGGTGTTGTGCTCTCGGAAGACGAACAGCCACCGATGGGCCAGCGGCTGGCTATCGGCCGCGGCGGGGACCGAACACAGTGTCACCACCGCACACAGCAGCGCGAGCGCTCGCAACCACCTCATCGTTCTCGCTCCTTCCGGTGCGTTAGCCGGGGCCTTTGCCCCACGCCTTCTCCGCCCAGACGTCCATCGCGTCGTACTTGTCTTCCCAGGTGGTGTACATCGCGCCGACAACGCCCTTCACCTGCTTCGTGTTGGCGAGCCACTTGGCGATGCCGGCCCCGTCCTCGTCGCCGTCATAGTAACCGGAGAGCATCTGCTTGAGTCCTAGGTCAGCGAAGAACTGGCAGTTCTTCCCCTCCAGATCGCCGTGCCAGTTCATGATCCCGACGTCCTTGTCCAGCCCCTTCCACGAGCCGGTGAGCGGCCCGTTCACTAGGAAGAAGCCGGAGGGGAGCGCGTTATGCATCGGGTCGAACATGTCGTTCCACACCCAGATCTCCGCGTCCGGGCGGAGGTCGCGGATCATCTTGGCGCACTTGCGGACGTTGTCTGCGAGGATCTGGCCGGGCGTCAGCTTCCGGCTCTGACAGAGCGCACACTGGTTCATCACCCGCAGTTCATCGTGGGACATCAGGAACCCGTCCGGGTGGAGCAGTTCGTTCACCCGCACCACCTCCTCCTTCCAACCGGCCAGCACCGACGGCTCGCTGAGGCAGACCGTCAGCCGGTCCTCATACACGACCACGGGATGATAGTAGCTCACCCGCAGCCGCGCACCGTCTGTGATGCGCGAGTTCTCAGTGAGCTGGATCGCCGGGGCCTCGTGATAGGCCCGCCAGGGGTTCAGGTTGGGGTCCACCACGCGCTGGTAGTCCTTGCCCTCTTCGTATACCGTGCCGTTCTCGCCCTTCACGGTCACGGGCGTGCCGGGTCGGCGCAGCACGTTCACCAGGCCGATCTCCTCGACCGTGAGATCGTCGAACCAGAGCCTGCCGCGGTCGCCTCCCCAGGTCCCGGCGTAGAGCTGGGCCGAAGTGTGGTTCAGGCTGTTGAAGACGAGGTCGTACTTCTGCCATCCCTGGGTGCCTTCCACGCGGAAGGTCTGGAAGCTGAGGCCCTGCTCGGAGTCCGGCACGAGCACCTTCACCTCCGGGCTGGCTGACTTCAGATCCTCGGTCTTCACCCAGATAGAGATGTGGTACTGGCGATAGGGTTGGAGCGCGATCGTCTGGGAGACGCGGCAATGCTGGCCGTCGTTCTTCCCGAAGTCCTGCATACGCACAGAGGTCTTGCCGCCGTGTACTACTTCGTGGTCCGCGAAAGTGGTCACGCCCGGACTGTCCTGTAGGGTCCATCCTGCGAGCTTATCCCCCTCCGCCTGCTCGAAGTCGCCGTTCGCGACCTTGGTGGGGTTGTCGGCCTGGAAGGTAGCGACGCCGCTGCGGGCGATGAACACCGCGTCCTTGGAGAGCACGCCCTCGATATCATTGCGGTCCCGGGCGCCACCCATCACCGCCACGATCAGCTTCAGCCCGTACTGCTTCGCCGCGGCCTTCGGCGCGGCCGCCTTCTCCGGGGCGATGCTGTGCTCGAACACGACGCCGTTGTAGCCCGCGGCCTGGGCGCGGGGGAAGCGGGCGATCATGCGGTCCACCTCGCGCGGGTCGCTCATCTCGCGCCAGACGAAGAGCCAGCGATGGGAGAGGCGAGGGTTCGTCACCGGCTTGGGCTTCCCGGCGCAGGCCCCGGAGAGCAGCACGGCGCTGACGAGCGCGGCGAGGAGACCGCGAACGACGAGACTGTGGAGCTTCATGCGCACCTTCCTTACTTAGATCTTCACTGGGCGGCCGGTCTCCGCCGCCTCGCGGGCGCGGAGCACGACCTCGGTGATGCGAACGCAATCCTCGAACGGGATGAACGGCGCGCGCCGATTCGTCAGCGCGTCCACGTAGTCGGCGAAGAACGCCACCGGCGCCGGGAGGGGCAGCTCGCGCGGCGCTTCCTCCTGGGTGATCAGCGTCACCCTGCCGTCTATGGTCTCGATCACGCCGCGGCTGCCCGCCAGGCGGAGCCGGTCGTCGCCGTGGGTAGGCGCGGCGGCGGGGCGGCAGTAGTCGAGGCGAATCGCGGCGGGCGCTCCGTTGTCGAGCTTCGCGATGACCGCCGCGCTGTCCTCCAAATCGCCTATCTCGGGGTGGGCGACGTTTCCGGCGTAGGCCATCACCTCCGCGAATTCGCGGCCGGAGACCCAGCGCATCAGGTCCATCACGTGGATCCCGACGAAGGGGATGATCCCGGAGAAGGTCTCGCGGCTCTTCTGCCAGGCCGGGCGCTCGCCGAGGCGGTAGGACTTCTGCGCGCCACCCTGGGTGATCTCGCCGATCAGTCCGGCGACGACGGCCTCCCGCATCGCGAGGTAGTTGGGCGCGCAACGCATGGTGATGAGCATGCTCGCCAGAATGCCCGACTTCTCCACCGCCTTCCGCACTCGCTCCAACTCGGGCAGGGTCTTGGTCAGAGGTTTCTCGGAAATGACGTTGAGGCCGCGTTCGGCGCAGGATAGCACGATCTCGGCGCGGTCGCGATCCACGCCGGCCTCGACCACGATATCCGGCTGCTCCTTTTCCAAGAGCTCCCGGTGATCGAGATAGGTGTGTGTGTCCGGTCCCGCCCCGGGGAAATCGGGGACCCGCCGCAGTTGATCCGGGTCATCGTCCGCGACGGCGACGAGTTGCACCTCGGGGAGCGCAGGCAGTTCCTCCGCGACGCCATGCCAGTGACCCTTGAGTCCTATGAACGCCAGCTTCAGCGGCATATGCTACCTCCGGGCGATCCGCCTCTTCGCCTCTTCGCCTCTTCGCTTCTTCCCCCTCCTGGGGGAGGCAGGAAACCGCGGAGGGCGAAACAGAGCCTCGTGACTGCCACCACCGAAGCGCGAGCCGAAGAGACCGCCCTGCGCCCGGCCCTGCCCAGGGCCGCGGTGATCGCGGCCGCGACGGTGTTCGGGCTCGTGACTGTGGCCATGGTGGGCAAATTTCTCCACCACGACTCCAAGGACGCGGCGGTGTGGTACGACGTGGGGCGGAGGGTGATCGAGGGCCGGTCGCTACTGCGGCTCGGGAGTTACCGCTACCCGCCGGCCTTCGCGGTGCTGGTGGCCCCGCTCTGTCTGCTGCCCTGGCCGGCCTTCTTCTTCACGTGGTATGCGCTGAACGTGGCGTTGCTCGTGCAGTGCCTGCGCTTCACCGCGCGTCTCGTCCCTCCGAACCACGCACGTGAGCTCTGGCTGCCCGCACTGCTGGTGGTCTCTTACGCGGTGGACAACCTGTTCCTCGGGCAGACGAACCTGCTGATGACGGCCCTACTGTACTGGACCATGGTCGCGTTGGCGCGGGGGAGGGAGTGGGCGGCGGGGGCGCCGCTGGGGGCGTCCATTGCCATGAAGGTGTTCACCTTCCCGTGGGTGGCGTACCTCGTGTATCGCGGGCGCTGGCGGGCCTTGGCCTCAGCACTCGCGGTGTGTGCGTTCTGCCTCCTGGTGCTGCCCGCGCCGGTGCGCGGCTTCGATCGCAACCTGTACGAAGTCAGGGACTGGGGACAGCGCGTCGTCGCGCCCTATCTCGACCGCGGCGAGGCGGGGGATTGGGGGCAGCACGCGCTGGACCTCGGGAACCAGTCGTTGCAGGCCGTGCTACACCGGCTGCTCACCCGGACCGACGCGAGCGTGGCGGCCCGGCACAGTGACGCGATCTACGTGAACGTGGCCACTCTCACGGAATCGCAGGTCAACCGGGCGCTGCTGGCAGCGATGGCGGTGCTCGCCTCCGTCTTCGTCTGGGCCTGCGGCTGGCGGCGGCCCCGCGACCCGCGACAACAGGCGGTGGAGTTCGGGATGTCCGCGATTCTCCTGATGCTGATCTCGGCCATTGCCTGGACGTACTTCTGCGTAATGCTGCTGCTGCCAATCGCGGTGGCGGTGCATTTGGTAGGGGCACGATATATCGTGCCCCTACGTGCGTTCACTCGCCGCGCGCTAATCTGGGCGCTGTGGGCGCAGGGATTGGCGGTGCTGTCGCTGGGCAGCGCGCACGCCCGCGCGCTGGGGAGCCTGTGCTGGGCGTCGGTGTTGTTGTACGCGGCGTTGGCGACGGCTTGTCGGGAGATGCGGCGGGCCGCGGCGGGGAGTTGAGCCCCGGGGCCAACGAAAGGGGGCGACCCCCTGAGTCCGCCGTCGGCGGACCGGGGTGGCGGCTTCGCCCAGCCACCAGCGGGTCGCCCCCAGAGGTTAGCTCGCCACGACGGCTATTCGGAGAGGCTGCCGATCTCCAACACCTGGACATGGCCGGAGCGCCAGACCCAGATCACCACCGGGTCGCCTTGCTTCAGGTCGCCCACGACCTTGCGGTAGGAGGCGAGGTCCTTCACCTCCGTGCGGTTGACCTTGAAGATGATGTCTCCGGCCTCGACGCCGGCGCGGGCCCCGTCGCTGACGGGGTCAACCGAACGGACGCGGACGCCGCCCGGGAGATTCGCCTTGCGGGCGACCTCCTCCGGGACGGCCTCGACGACCAGCCCGAGTTTCGCCGGCTCGACCGCGGCGGCCTTCGCCTGCGCCTCCGCGCTCGGCAGGGCCTCGACGGTGGCCTTGAGGCGCTGCTGCTGGTCATCGCGCAGCACCAAGATCTCGACCGAGGTGCCGGGCTTGGTGGCCTGCACCTGGTTCACGAATTCGTCCTGGGCCGTGATCTTCTGGCCCTGGAACTCGAGAATGATGTCCTCGGACTTGAAGCCGGCGCGGTCGGCCGCCGAGCCCCGCTCGACCTCGACCACGAGCACGCCGTGATCCAGATCGTACACCTTCTTCTTGGCCTCGGTGAGCGGCGCCACCGAGATCCCGAGGCGTCCCCGCACGACTTTCGCCCCGCCCTTGAGGGTCTCGATCACGCGCTTGGTCCGCGCATTGATGGGGACGGCGAAGCCGACGCCGATGTTGCCGCCGCCCAGCGGTGAGTTGGTGTAGATAGCCTGGTTAATGCCGATCACCTGCCCACGGATGTTCACCAGCGGCCCGCCGCTGTTGCCCGGGTTGATGGGAGCGTCAGTCTGCACCAGATTGCGGAACGGATGCCCCTCCCGATCGGACGGGATCTGGCGGTTGAGGGCGCTGATCACCCCGACGGTGATGGTCGGTTCGTAGTGCAGCGGCTCGTCGAAAACTCCACCCGACCGGCTGGAACCGAAGGGGTACCCTACGGCGATGGCCCAGGCCCCCACCTGCGTCTGATCAGCGTCGCCGAGGTCGGCGGCCTTCAGGCTGTGCTTTGGCTTGATCTTGATCACCGCCAGGTCAGTCATATCATCTGTCCCGACGATCTCGGCGGTGTAGGACTCCGCGTCCTCGAGGCGCACGGTCACTTTCGCCGCGTCCTCCACGACGTGGTTGTTGGTCACGATATAGCCGGCCGGGTCAACGACCACGCCGGAGCCCTGCCCGATGGGAATGCGCGGCGTGGGCTTCTGCGGCTGCTGGCGTGGCATCGGGAACGGGAACCCGGGGCCGAAGAAATCGTGTAGGTCGGGGGCCGAGTCTTGTCCCTCGCCTCGCTCGGCCTGTTCCACCTTGCGCTCGACCTCGATGAACACCACCGATGGCTTGATAGTGCCCGCGACCCAGGCGAACCCGCGCTGGAAGCTCTCCAGACTCGACACTTCCGCCGGGATCCCGGGTGGGGCGGCCTGCGACGTCTTGCCCAGCCACATGGCCGTGAAGACCACGGCGAGAATCGGGATGAGCACGGCGCTCATCCACGCCGCCTTCATCAGCCGCCACTTCGATCTCTCAAGATTGCTCATGTCTCGGATTCCTCCTATGAGTCCGTGGTAGCGCCCCCGTACTGTGCCGACACTCATACTACCCTCTTAGACCCCTGACTACAGGGGACAGTTCCGCGAGATGGCGCTCCTCCCCCCGGACATCTTTGGAAACTTTGTGTGACAACTCGCGCACGAGGCTTTCGATTTGCTTCGCCGCCTTTTCGCGTTTCTCGTTCAGCGCCTGCCGCGCTCGCGCCACCTGAGTCTGCAGTTCGGCCTTCTGCCGGGAGGCGAGTTGCGGCCCCTGCTCGAGCTGCGCGGCGAGACGCTCCAACTCGCGTCGGGCGTCGCTCACCCGGCCTTGGCGCACCGCCTCTAAGGCGGATTGGGCCGTCTCCACCAGCGACTCCGGCGCCGAGGACGGCGCCGCACTGACGCGCGCCTGCAACTGGGTCACTTCCGCGCGCAGGCAGTGCACCTGCCAGATAGCATACCCGCTCGCGACGAGGAGTAAGGCCAGCAGGAGTTGCGTGAAGCAGCCTTTCACGCGACACTCCCCTCTCCCCCGAGCAGCCGGAGGGCCAGAGCCTCCAAGGCCAGGTCGAGGTTGGCGTTGCGCTGGATCTGCTGGCGCGCCGCCAACACGGCCTCGATCGCCCCCTCCCAACTCCGGGGCGGGAGCGCGGCCAGCGAGGACCGGATCGCCTCCGCGTAGTCCGGGTTGACCAGCCCTCCGCCCTGGGCGGCCGAGAGGCCGTCGCGATACCACAGCGCGAGCACGTCCAGGCACCACGGCAGTTCGGCACGCAAGGCCCGGTCGGTGACCCCCCGCTCCGCGGGCTCCTCCTCGTCATCGCCCTCCGCCTCGCCCTCGGCCCGCGCCTTCGCCAACCGGATCCCCTGCTGCTTGATCTCCTCGGCCAGCCGCAGCCCCGCCGGAAGATGCATGGTCGGCACGGCGGCGCAGAGATCGAGCAGGGCGCGGCGCACCTCCAGCACCTCGGGGCGGTGCGAGGCGGCAATGGCCCAGCCCACTCGGCCGCCGGAGAGCGCCGCCAGGGAGGCGGCGGTCGCGGGTTCCACTCCCAGGGATTGCAGGCGCTCCTCGATCGCCGCCGAGCCGGCCAACTGAAAGGTGATCTGCTGGCAGCGGGATAGGACCGTGGGGAGCAGAGAGGCGGGTTGCGAGCTCACCACCACCAGGACGACGTAAGGTGGAGGCTCCTCCAGCACCTTCAGCAGCGCGTTGGCCGCGGCCGGGTTCATCCGGTCCGCCGGGTCAATGATATACACCTTGCGGCCACCCAGGGCCGGCCGGAGGATGGCGTCCTGGACCAGCGGGCGCGGCGTCTCGTGCGGCTCCTTGGGGTTCTGCCGAATCTGGTCA
>CAZUGW010000022.1:0-1103 GCA_964620055.1 uncultured bacterium | reverse complement strand
TGGTCAATGCTGATCTCGGTGCGCTTCTTCCCCTCCCGATTCAGGGCGAAGGTGACGAGGCGCACGTCGGGATGGTTGCCCCCGGCGATGAGATGGCAGGACCGGCACTCTCCGCACACCTCGCCGGCGGCGCGCCCTACTGCTTCGCAATTCAGGGCCTGGGCGAAGAGGTGCGCCGCGGTGGACTTGCCCACGCCCTCGGGGCCGCGGAAAAGATACGCATGGGCCACCCGCTCCCGGCGGATGGCGTTGCTGAGCACCGCGGTGGCGCGCGCTTGCCCGATCAGGTCGGAAAGCCGCGCCGGGGCCGGCGGGTCAGAGTTTCTCAAAGCGCTCGACATCTACCACAAAGACCGTGGCCCCGCCCACCAACACCTTCACGGGGCTGGGGATGCACGTGCCGATAGGCTCGATGGTGGGAGGGAAAACGTTGACGAGTTGCTCGCGGGTCTTCGAGTAGTCGCTCAAGACCTGGATCACGCCGTCCACCTGCGGCTCCTCGACGCCGATCAGGAAGGTGACGTTGCCCTCCCGGAGCAGGCCGCCGGTGGTGGCGATGTTGGTGAACTGATAGCCGCGCTCGAGCAGCGCGTCGGTGACTTTTCTCTGGTCCTTATCCTGGACGACGGCAATGACGAGTTTCATGACCCCTCCCTGGGCCGCGCCTCTGCGAAGGCCTCACCAACCCGCGCGGCGATCTCTGCCTGTACGGCGCCGATACTCTGCATTCCATCTATGATCCTCACCCGCTCCGGCTCCGCCCGCGCCAGAGCGCGAAACCCCTCGGCGACGCGTTCGCGAAAACCGCCGCCTGCAGATTCTAACCTATCCAGGCGGGAAGCGTCCAGTCTCGCCTCGGCCGGAGGGATGTCCAATACCAGGGTCAGGTCCGGCGTCACCCCCCCGGTGGCCATCTCATTGAGCCGGCGCAGCAGATCCAGGTCCAGGCCGCGCCCATACCCCTGGTAGGCTAGCGTCGAGTCGGTATAGCGCTCGCACACCACCACGCAACCCTTGGCGAGCGCCGGGACGACGACCTCCGCCACGTGGACCGCCCGGTCGGCGAGGTAGAGGAATAGCTCGGCCTCGGGGGTGATGTGGTT
>CAZUGW010000021.1:4392-17387 GCA_964620055.1 uncultured bacterium | reverse complement strand
ACCACCAGGTCGTGGATCTCCCGGGACCGCGATGGTAGAATCGGCACCGATGGATCGCCTCGCCGCCTATTCTCTCGCGGGCCTCCTGGGGGCCGCCACTCTTGCCCCGGCCGCCCCCGCGGTCTGAGAGATGTCCTCCGGCGGGGCGTTGACGTAGCCGCTCTTCCCGTCGAAGAAATACCCGGCGGAGCGGTGCGGAAGGAGGCGCGCCGCGTGATCGCAGCCGGTGTCGCGCATTCCCGCGGGGGCGAAGACGTGGGCCTGCAGGTAGTCCTCCCACGACGTGCCGGAAACCGCCTCCACGATCTTGCCCAGGAGCCTGTAGCCGGTGTTGCTATAGTTGATGCGCTCCCCCGGGGTGAACTCCAGCAGATCGCTCGCCGCGCTGCGGACGCCGGAGGTGTGGGTGAGCAGGTGGCGGACGGTGATCTGATCGCCGTGGGGCGCGTCGGCGAGGTACTTCCCGATGGGGTCGTCGAGGCGCAGCTTCCCCGCGTCGGAGAGTTGGAGGATGGCGAGGGCGGTGAACGACTTGGTCACCGAACCCAGGCGGAACTTGGTCTCGGGGGTGTTAGGGACGCGGTGCTCGAGATTGGCGTAGCCGTAGCCCTTCTCCAGCAGCGTCTTCCCGTACCGAAGCACCAGCACGGAGGCGCCAGGGGCGTCCTGGCCTGCGATCACGGCAAAGAGCGCGTCCACCTGCTGCTCTTCGCCCATCCTCTCCGCGCCTTCAACGCTGGCCGATCCACGCGCGCTGCACAGGAACAGGGCAAAGACCGCGGGCAACGCAACCACGGCGATGCGGCGCAGGCATACAGGTCTCATGGGAACCTCCCCTTCGAATCGCGTTCACCGTCTCATACGCAAGACGAGGAGGGGAGGTTACAGTACCGGCTTCACTTTCCGCGCGGCCTCGCCCGCGCTCTCGATCTCCTGCGCATACGCCGCCAGCAGCTTCTCCGCGAACGCGCGCGGCTCCATCGCCAGTTCCTCCAACCCGATCGCGGCCACCGGCGCGCCTTCGCCGCGAACGTTGAAAGCCGCGTGAATCAGGCCGGAGGTCGGGGAAACCGTGGCGACGGAGATGGAGAGCTTGCGGTCCCGCAAGTAGAGATCGTCACCCTCACGCCGCAGGAGCGACTCGCCCAGGTTGGCGTTGAGCAGCTCGAGCGCGAGTGCCATCAGCAACCGCTGGCGCGTGGTGATGTGATCGAGATCGAGGCCGGGATGCTCGATGATGAGGTGCACCATGCGCGGGCTGGAGATCGTCGCCTCGGCCTCCAGATCCACACGGTCCACCATGTGCTCGGGTGACACGTCGCACGCGCCGACGAAGGCGACGGCCGTGTCGCCGGGGAGACCTGCCACTTCCGCGATCCAGCCCGAGTGAAGCTGCGAGCCGTCGTAGCGGATCTCCTGATCGAGCAGGCGGGTCTGCACGCCTATTCTCCGGCGAGCGCGAGGCGCAGCAGGCGGTGGTTCATGGTGTCGGAGACGTAGACGCTGCCCTGGCCGTCCACCGCCACCGCCGAGGGACAGGCGAGGTCGAGTTGTGGGGTGGGGCGCTCGGGGAAGCGACACACGACCTTCCCCTCCGCGTCGAACTTCTGCCCGCGGTCGTTCCCGCTATCCGCCACCCACAGCCCGCCGTCGCGGTCAATCGCCAGGCCCCGCGGCTCGTCCAACTCACCCAACTCCGGGCCGGGCTTGCCGATCACCAGGTCGAGCTCTCCGTTGGGAGTGAGGCGGACGACGCGATGGCGCATCGTGTCGGCGACATAGATTCTCCCCTCTGGATCCACCGCCACTCCCTGGGGGCGACTGAACTTCCCGCCCGGCTCGGGGCTGTGATAGTCCGTGCGCCAGTGCCCCGTGGCGGAGTAGGAGGTGATGCGGCCGTTGTCGGTGTCCGAGATGTAGAGCTGATGGTAGGTGTCAATGCAGATCGCGGTCGGCGAGGAGAAACGGGCGAGGCTGCGCGCCGACCCGCCGAGGGAGAAGACGAACTGCCCCTTAGGTCCGAATTTGCGCAGGCGGTGCGCGCCGATCTCGGCGACATAAATGAAATGCGTCGCATCCACCGCCACGCCCTGCGGCAGAACCAGCGAGTCCGGCCCGCCCAGACCATAGACATCGCCGTCGGGCGTGATCTTCTGCACGCGGTGATTGCGGGAATCGGCCACATAGAGATCCCCCTCCGGGTCGAGCGCGATCCCCACCGGCGTGTTGAACTGCCCCAGCTCGCTCCCGAAGGAGCCGATCGTCTCGGCCAGGCGAAACGTGCACTGCGGCGCCGCGGCGGCGACCTCCTCCTCCACCGCCACCACCCGTCTCCGCACGCGCCCGATCTCCAGGAAATGGAAACGGCTTTCGTCCATAGGAAGACTATTCTCCGCGAGGAGGTAGGATTCCCGCTAGGGGAATGGAGGTGCGGATGACATCCGGTGAACTGGAGACGCGTTACAACCCCCAGAAGCTATAGTTCGGTATCCCCGTCACCATCCCCACAAACGTCCAGCCGCACCCGACCAGCGTCTCGCCGAGGATGAGGCCGTAGAACAGCGGCAGCACCTGGCGATACATGCGCAGGCCGCCGTAGCGCAGGACGAGCGACTTGGTCAGCCAGGCGATGATCATCGGGACCCAGACCAGGTGGATGGACCAGCTCGCCGAGAGCGCGTAGGCCACCGGGTGGAGCGGGAAGCCGACGAACGCGGTCCGCGCCGCGCCGAGCAGCATGGTGATGGCGAAGCCGACCCCCATCGCGCCCAGGGCCACGAAGTTGGGCTCGCTCGGGCTCTGCATCCAGTTCTGAAGCTTGGAGCACATCTCGTCGCCGCGCCAGTCGCCGCCGCCCCACTTCGAGTTGACTCCCATGATGTAGGCGAAGTGCAGCCAACCCCAGAAGATGGCCAGCGTCGCGACGGCCGTGGCGAGGAGGATGGCGATCACCACCGCGCGGCTGCTGGTGCGGGTGCGCGCGGCCATCTGTAACCCCTCCAGGGAGTTCGCGACGGGGTGGCCGCGGTAAGCGCGGTTGAACCACCAGTAGGTGCTGAACATGAGCAGTTCCTGGCGGTTGAGGTTGATGGTGCCCATCACGTAGGTGATGGTATTGTCCGGCCCGGCGAAGTGGAAGTCGTGCACCGGGGAGCCGAACTCGGCCCGCACCCGCGCCACCGCCAGCGCGAGTAGGTAGTAGATCACGAAGAACAGCGCGGACAGGCTGAGGGGGAGGCCGGCGTGCATGCTGAAGGCGACCAGCAGCGCAATCCCCACCACCGCGCCGACGGCGGCGAGGCGATAGCTCATCCCCTCCTCGGAGTCGTCCACCTCCGACGGCAGGCCGCGGATGCGCAGCCACACGTTCCTGAAGTAGCGCCGCCCCACTAACAGCGGCCCGACCACGATCCCGAGATAGCTGCCGAACATCTGCTCGTTGGCATAGGGGAAGACGAACTTGGACATGCCGTCCTCCCAGCCGCGGCTCACCCCGGTGGCGGCGGCGAGCACGAACAGCGCTTTCCAGTAGAAGAAGAAAACCCACGCGGAGAAGAGCAGGTCGAGCGGGAGGAGGAAACAGAGCCCGATCACGGCCGGGTAGAAGGTCACCGGCATCCAGCCCACGCCGTGCCAGGGAAGGTCGGGGAGCAGGCGGGCGATGTCGTTGGGGCTGTTGCCATCCATGGTCGGCGCGACCGGGATGTACGGCACGGCCGGGTAGAGGTAGTGCAGCCCGTTGACGATGTCCACCGACCCGGCGAGCAGGATGCCGATCCACAGCAGCTTGTTGCGCAACAGCGGCAGGCCGGGCTCGGTGAGAGCGAGAGGCAGTTGGATGATGGGGAAGGACAGCCTCTCCGCGTCCGACCACTGGCGGCGGATCAGCACGGAGAGGCAGACCATCACGAACACGAGCAGGAAGATGAACCCGCTCCACCACAGCACCGGCGGCAGCCAGGCCCGCAGGATCGGTTCCTGGTAGAGAGATGAGGAGCCATTATAGTAGTAGTAAAGTACCTGCTTATCGGACACGAAGAGCCAGGTCGGGGCGGTGGACATCATGTCCGCCCAGCGATTCTCCGGGGTGGCGAACCAGAAGCCGTGGGTCATCACCGGGATCAGCACCTGGATCATGTCCAACCCGGCGAGGGAGGTGCCGATGGTGAGCATCACATAGACGATGATAAGTTCGGCCTGATTGAGCGCGAGACGGGGGGAGAGCTTGCGGACAAACGCATTCGCCGCGGCGACGAAGAAGAGCAGGAAAACGACGTTGAAGAAAAGTGAAATGGTGGAGAGGATGGGGCCGTGCGCGCCGATGTGCTCCATCCAAAAGGCCCACATCACATTCGGCGGCAGCAGCGCGAGGCCGACGACGAACCCGCGCCACACGCGCCCCCTGGACGGAGCTTTGTCTTTCACGCGCCCCGCGCGCGCCGATTCCCGGGCGACGACCATCTCGCTGCTTCCCGCTCCGCGGCAGACGGCGCCGCGAGGAATAAGCTTCGGCGGGGGGGAACCGCGTCCTGCTGTCACCGCCGGTGAACCTGGGTGCCCAGCTCGCCACCAGTGAACGGCCCATCAAGCTTCGCTTTCCCCCACCCCGGCGGAGATCGGGCGGGGGTGGGCCGCGCGGCGGGAGGGCAAGCGGGAGGTTGTGGCGAAAAGGGGTGGCAGGCCGGAGGGGAATCCGGAGTTCGACGTCTTTCTGAGCTATAAGAGCGAGGACGAAGTCTAGGTCCGCGGGCTGAAGACTGCGCACAGGGAGGGCAGTGGGGGCGACGCAAGGAACGCGCCGGCCCGTTGTGGAATCAGGCTGGCACATGCTAGGGGAGTGGCGATTAGATCGCAATGCGATGATATGGTCTTGGCACGGTGCAGGCATCTTTAGAGACAACTGATACCCAGAGCGCGCTACCAAAGCACATCCGCGACCTCCTTTGCGGCGACAGAAGCGAGGCGGCTCTGACTCAACTCGTGAGGGATCTCAGGGAAAGGCAGTGCGCGCTGTTCCTGGGAAGCGGACCATCGGCCCCGCTCTATGGCACCTGGGACGAACTGGCAAACAGACTAGCCGATGCCGCGGGCAGGCCCCGGCCACCGAAGGATACCGATCCAAGCGATTATCCGAGGTTGATGCAGACGTACCGGAACAGATTGAACAAAGAGCAGCCCGGCCGGTACCTGGAGGAACTCCAGAAGTACTTTGATCCGTCCAAAGCGGATGACTACCGAGACATACACGCTGCCTTGGTCCGCACTGATTTCCGGTCGTTTGTCACCACGAACTACGACGACTCCCTGCGGTGCGCGGGAACCCTGCTCAAGCCACCACCTATCCGCCCGGACGCTGTGAGGAGCTTTCCTGTGGACCGCCTTCGCCCTTCCGATCTGAGGGACAGGTGGATCATCCACGTCCACGGCCGGGCGTATGACAGTACCGGAAAGTGCTGTCTTGATAAGATCGTCCTGACGAAGAAGGACTTCGATTCGGCATACAAGCGACTTGACCTTATACAGACACTCGGGGGTCTGCTACTGGATCTTTCGGTCGTCTTCATCGGGTTCAGCGCAAAGGATGGAGCCCTTAGTCGTGTGATGAAGAAGCACACCGTGCCATTTCTAGCTGGTCTCGGAAAGCATGAGACGCCCCCTGGGCCATCGGCATACGGTGTGCGGTACTATGTTTTCCGCCCGGTGGCTTTTGCTCCGGTGAGCGACGAGACGGAGAGGGAGGGGCAGCCGGTTGTAACATGGCGGTATGACAGTGGTGAGGTGCAGAGGGAGGAACGCACAGCATTGGGCTGGTTCACGGTTGACGGAGGTGACTTGCACAAGTCGGTCCGGCCGATCCTGTACCGCTGGCAAGAGTCGGACAGCCGGCACAAGAACCTGACCGTCCTGATGCAATTTCTCCAGAACTCTGCCCCATACGACGCTCCTGCGGAAAGAGGGCAATAGCATGGAAGCGACGCGGGTTGTTCGCATGGCAGGCGAATTGGATGCTCTGCGCAGTGATACAGCGCCCTTCCTCCGTGCTGCCGTACGCCTCATGGGGGTTCTTACGACAGGCGCGGCCGCTGCGTACTTCTTCCGTCACGACTACGCGAACGCGAAATGGCTCCGACCGCTGGCTGAGGTCGGAGCGTTCAAGACGTACTCCCGGGTGCATTCCGGCAAGCTTATGCGATGGGTGATCTTCAGGGAGCTGACGGGCTATCTACATCGGGTAGCAAAGGCGGAACCTGAACAGGTCGCGGGCGTACTGAAGTCACTCGTGACTAAGGACACGTGGGCCACCGGGCAGCTTATGAAAGCAGCGTTGGCCCTGCCAAACGAACACGTGGCCCAGGTAGTGCCGCAGTTCGTCAAGTGGTGTGGTCCCGGCAACCCCTTCGCCCGCGAGGAGGAGGTCATCGCTCTGGCCGAGCGGATGCTGAGAGCGGGTCACACCGAGGCTTTCACGACGCTGCTCGAGCTCCTGCTCAGGCCAGTTCTGACTAGCGAACGCGGTGACGTGACGGGTTACTTCCTCGCGGACAACCTCTCTGAGTTCGTCCGGCAGGAGTACCAAGGCCTCTGCCAGGAAGAGCCCTCACTGTGCCTGGGAGTGGCTGAGAGGGCGCTAAGGAAGGCAGTTCCGCTTCTGGAGAAGAGCCGGGCCGCCCGCTGGGGAGATAGGAGCGGGAAGGAACAGAGACGCCCGCCCTCATCAAGCTGGAGGTCGGCGATTGAGGACCATCCGCAGAACGGCCACCCCGGGTTCGAGGACGGGCTGTTGGAGGCGGTTCGTGACGCCTTAGCGCACTGCGTGGAGAAGGACCCGCAGAAAGCCAAGGCGACCGTCGAGCGATACCATCGAGCGTCCTGGCCCATCTTCCAGCGCCTTGCGCTCCACGCCATCACTGAGAACGCGAAGCACTACCCCGACCTGGCGGCTCGTGTTGCGGTTAGGCCGGCCCGCTACGACAACTACGAGTTCTACCACGAGTACTGGCGTCTTGCGGCCACGGCATTCGACTCGCTGGAACCGAAAGCGAAGAAGACGCTGCTTTCCTGGGTGCTGGGTGGCAGGGAGGGTGATGATGAGGAGCACCGGAAATGGCGCGCGCACCGCCGCCTGACGATGCTTCGGGATTGCCATCTTCCCGATTACGCGCGGCAGCGCCTCGACGAGCTCACATTGGAATTGGGTGAGTTAGCGCATCCCGACCTGCTGTCGTATCACACCGTATCAGTAGGCGGAGGGCCGGGTGCGACATCCCCCGTGAGTCTCGAGTCTAAGACGAACGATGAGATCATGACGATTCTGACCGAGTGGCGACCGCCCGCAGAGGTGTCTAGGTTCGACGACCCAGTCGAAGGATTGGCAGCCGAACTGCGGCGGGTTGTGTCACAAGACCCGGTCGGCCGCCTCCCTCTCGCGGGCCTCATTGACAAGCTCAAAGGGCGGATAGACGACGAGAGGGCGAGTTTGTACATACGGGCGTTCCTGGACGCATATTGGGAGGCATGCAGGGCGAACCAGAAGTTTGACTGGGAGCCGGTGATCGGCCTGGCCGACCGTCTCGTCGCGCGCGACGCGTCCGACGAGGCGTGGGACGACGCAAGGCCGCCGCAGCCGGACGAGGATCGTGATCGCGGCTGGCCGAGTGTGCGCTCGACGATCACCAGACTGATGGAAACCGGATTTGCGGAAAAGCGAGAGAAGCCCATTCCCGACGTCCACCTCCCAAAGGTCCGCGGTATCCTCACGCGGCTGGCACGCGATCCGTTTCCCTCAGGCGAGTACGAGCGCAGACGTGAGCAGGAGCGGCGCGACCTGCCGAAGGCTGCCCCGCTGGACTGGTTTGAGATGTCCGTCAACAGCAACCGAGGGCAGGCAGCACACGCACTGATCCGATATGCCATTCGGTACGGCCGAGGCGTGTTCCGGGATGACAAGCAAGCTCCTCGCCTCGAACCTGACGTCCGCGGCGCCCTTGACACACTGGCGGCCGATCCATGCCGTTCAGTGCATGCAGCACTTGGATCGTGGCTGGGCGCCCTCTGGTGGCTGGACAGTGATTGGGTCAGGAAGAATGCGGAACTGGTCCTGCCGGAGCAACCAGACGAGCAGGAACACTGGGAGGCCGGCTGGTCGGCGTACCTGCGGTACGGCATTCTGAATCCCAACCTGCGCGAGTTCCTGGTCCCGCACTACGTTAGGTCCATTGAGTTCTGTGGTCCCCGGAAAGAGGATGACGAGCATCTTGTGGGGCTATGCAAGCACCTGGCCGCGATCTACACATGGGGATGGGAGGAGTTCGCCGACACAGACTTGCTCATCTCTCGCTTCTACAGAGGAGCAGGAGACGACGCGGCCTGCGAACTCGCCCAGTCCCTAGGTTACTTCGTGCGCAACCCAGAGAAGGCCGAAGGTGAAGACCCTGAACAATGGCGTCGCCAATGGTGCCGCATAGTGGAGAGCCTGTTGCCTTGGCGAATCGGGCACATCGCAGAGAACCCGGAGCGGCACGCGAAGGAACTAAGGACGTTCGCAGGTTGGCTGGACGCGATGCAAGAGCACGGGGCCGGCGATTTGGGAGCGATAACCTATGCGCTCGACGTGATCACGGCCGTTAGGCTGTTCCACTTGCAGTTTGAGCGCGTGGTCGAGTTGCTGGATGCCCAAGCGGACAGGTATCCGGGCGTTGCAGCACGGCTGCTGCGGCAGATGCTGCTCAAGTGCGATCGCGATGCCTGGTACTGGGAGCGCGAGCACATCAGCTCGATCCTCGGCAAGGCGTTCTCCTCATCCGATCGCCAGGCACACCGGGACGCGGTCACCGCAATCGAGTTGCTGTGGGCAGAAGGCGAGTGGGAGCCGTTCGAGCGGTACAAGGATCAGGTGAGACGCGCTGCCGGTTAGCCGGGCGTGTCGGCGGGCCTGCACTTCGCTTTCGGCTCGGCGACAGGCCCGCCGTACCATTAGTCCGTCGCTTGTCAGATTCCATCGGCACGGCAGTGCCGATGCCCCACTGGGTGCCTCCTTTCGTTTCGGGCCGCCCCGGCGAGACTATCCCACCATGGTCGGTGAGTGCGCACCTCGTCTCTCTCCCTCGCCTCGACTGCCGGGTGATTGCTTCGTATACGGCAGTGCCGAAGCTCCCCTCCACCCCCTGCCCGCTCCGCACCCCACGCTCCGTTCTCTACGCTCCACACCCCTCCCTCCGTCTCGATTTTCGATTCCCGATTCCCTCCCTCGCCTTTCGACGCCTCGACTCCTCGCCTCTTCGCCTACTCAAACCAAACGCTTCTCTTTCTATGCCGAAACCCGCCCAAAACCGCCACTTTCGTTCCCCATGAAATACAAGTGTCTTACTTGCTTTTACCCCTTACCCCCTTGACAGCCTATGGTACAATGCAACGGGAAGTGTTCCAGAGTTCCCAAACCACACGAAACTCACGAAGGGCAGGAGACAATGGCCCTTTGTGTCCCTTAGTGCCCTTGGTGTTCTTCGTGTTGGAATGCCTATGCCGTTTCTCTCTTGCCTCTGCGTTCTTTGCGCCTTCGCGGTGAACTGCCGTTGCCGTTCCATCTACCCAGGAGGAACTGACATGACCACCTCGGCCCCACCCGCCTCTTTTCCCTACTGTGTTTATCTGTGTCTATCTGTGGCTGATAGCCCTGCCTCCTACCGCCCTCTGAGTCTCCCAACGGGAGACCCGAAGTCTCCCCAATCCACCCCAAATCGCAGACTGCTCGCCCCACCCCGTAGACGAATCCATCATATACTAAACAGTATCAGCGCGGCATCCGCTCCTCCAACCCCTCCGCTTCCCGATCTCCTATTCCCCATTCCCGATCCTCGCCCCGCACCTCCTCCCCCCTATTCCCGATTCCCTAACCCCTCCGTCCACAACACGTAGCCTCCCACTATCTCCGCGTAGACACCCCACACGCAGGACCGAGAGATGTGCTGCGTCGAAGAATGAGGCTGGAGGAACTGACATGCTCCGCGCTGACAACAGCCTCATCCGCCACCACGCCGACCGCCTTGGCCTGCCGGTGTGCGACGCCATCTTGCGCACGTTGCGGGAGATCACGCCGCCGGGCGAGCCGGTCCCGACGTTGCTCGCGGTGTGCCCCAATTCCGAGGCGGTGGTGAAGGCCGCGGTGTATGTCTCCAAGGAGGCCGATGCGCCGCTCTTCTTCGCCGCGACGCTGAACCAGGTTGACCTGGACGGCGGCTACACCGGCTGGACGCAGGAGCAGTTCGTGCGCCTGGTGCGCGATCTCGTAGAGGAGTCGGGCTACACGGGGCCGGTGGTGCTGGGGCTGGACCACGGCGGGCCGTGGCTGAAGGACCTTCAGGCGCGGGAGGGGTGGCCGCTGGAGCGGGCGATGCAGGGGGTGAAGGACTCGCTGGTCGCCTGCCTCGACGCGGGGTATGATCTGCTGCACGTTGACCCCACGGTGGACCGCACCTTGCCGCCCGGCACGGCTATGCCCATCGAGTTGGTGATCGAACGGACGCTGGAACTGATCGCCCACGCCGAGGCGCATCGGCGTGCGCGGGGCCTGCCGCCGGTGAGTTACGAAGTCGGCACAGAGGAGGTGCACGGCGGCCTCGCCGACCTCTCCGTCTTCACGCAGTTCCTCGCCGGCCTCAAATCCGGCCTTTCCTCCGATTCCCGATTCCCTATTCCCTATTCCCGGACGTGGCCCTGCTTCGTGGTGGGCAAGGTGGGCACCGATCTGCACACCACGCTCTTCGATCCCGCGGTGGCGCGCGACCTGGTGGCGCGGGCGGCGGAGTACGGTTCGGCGATCAAGGGGCACTACACCGACTACGTCTCGAACCCGCAGGATTACCCGCGCGCGGGGATCGGCGGTGCGAACGTCGGGCCGGAGTTCACGGAGGCGGAGTACGGCGCGCTGGAGCAGTTAGCGCGGAGCGAGGAGACTCTGCTCGCGCAGGGCAAGGTGGCCGCGCCCTCGGGCATGATGACGGCCTTGCGCGACGCGGTGGTGGCGAGCGGGCGCTGGGAGAAGTGGCGGCAACCCGAGGAGATGGACCTCCCCTTCGACCAGCTTTCCCCCGAGCGACAGGGCTGGCTCGTGCGGACCGGGTGCCGGTACATCTGGTCCGATCCCAGCGTGGTGGCGGCGCGGAAGCGGCTGTACGCCAACCTCGACGCGGCGGGGGAGGAGAGCGAGGCCGTGGTGCTGCGAGTGATTGGGGAGGCGATCAAGAAGTACTATCGGGAGTTTGGGGAGGAGGGGGCGAATGGGAGGGTGGAGGCGGCGCTGGCAAGCAGTTAGCGGCGTTCCTGTGAGGACGCCGGACGACAGGAGGCTTCATGTCATCTCACACCTTCAACGGACCATACTCGGGCGAGTACGCGCAGCACATCGCCTTCCCCCTCGGCGGGATCGGGGCTGGGATGATCTGCCTGGAGGGTGTCGGCGGGTTTTGTGATGCGTCGCTGCGGCATCGGCCGGAGTTGTTCACGCGGCCGCGGATATTCGCGGCGTTGTCTGTGAAGGGGAGTGGCGCGCGAGTGTTGGAGGGGCCGATTCCGGCCTGGCGGGTGTTCGGGCCGGCGGCGGAGAAAGGCGGTCCACACGGCGCGTATGGCAAGACGTGGGGCCTGCCGCGGTGCGAGGAGGCGACATTCACGGCGCGTTTTCCGTTCGCGGCCATAGAGCTCGCGGACCCGTCCCTGCCGGTCAAGGTGGAGTTGACGGGCTGGAGTCCGTTCATACTGGGGGACGCGGACAGCTCGAGCCTGCCGGTAGCCGCGCTGGAGTATCGGTTCGCGAATCAGACGCAGGAGACGGTTGAGGCCGCGTTCAGCTTCCACGCCGCCAACCTCCTCGCCGCGGGCGACGGCGCGCGTGGGGTTGGCGAGGCGGAGGGTGGGTTCGTCCTCTGTCAGGACGGGACGGAGGAGAAGCCCTGGGATCAGGGCGCGCTGACGGTGGCGGTAGATGCGCCGGAGGCGGCGACGGATTGTCGTTGGTTTCGCGGTGGATGGTGGGACGCGCTGACCATGCTCTGGAAACACGTCTCAGAGGGGCGGGTCGTGTCGAACGCGCCCGTAACCGAGGTGGCTGAGCCTAGCCCCGGCGGCAGCGTCTACATGCCGTTCACGTTGGGGCCGGGCGAGGAGCGGACCGTGCGCGTGCGGCTCAGTTGGTACGTGCCGCTCTCCGACCTCCGTATTGACGGAGGCGAGGACCAACCCACCCATCGCCCGTGGTATGCGGGGCGCTTCGCCAGCGCGGCGGAGGTGAACGCGTACGGGCGGGAGCACTACGATGATCTGCGCGCGCGGTCGGCCGCGTTTCGCGATGCGTTCTATGACACCACGGTTCCCCCCGAGGTGGTGGAGGCAGTGGCCGCGAACCTCAGCATTCTCAAGTCCACCACGGTGCTGCGCCAGGCGGACGGGCGGCTGTGGTGCTTCGAGGGGTGCAACGAGCGCGCGGGGTGCTGCCACGGGTCCTGCACCCACGTGTGGAACTACGCGCAGGCCCTCGCCCACCTCTTCCCCGACCTGGAGCGAAGCCTGCGCGAGACCGAGTTCCACGAATGCCAAGACGCGCGCGGGCACCAGAGCTTCCGCGCGCCGCTGCCGATCCGCCCCTCCGACCATCCTTTCCACGCCGCGGCGGACGGGCAACTGGGCGGGATCATGAAGGTGTATCGCGATTGGCGCATCAGCGGGGATACGGAGTGGCTACGCGGGCTGTGGCCGCGGGTGCGGCAGAGCCTGCGGTACTGCGTCGAGACCTGGGACCCGGACCAAGAGGGGTGGGTGAAGGAGCCGCATCACAACACCTATGACATCGAGTTTTGGGGGCCGGACGGGATGTGCACCAGCTTCTACCTCGGCGCGCTGGCGGCCGCGACGCGGATGGCCGAGGCGCTGGGAGAGGACCCGGAGCCGTTCCGCACGCTCACCGGCCGCGCGCGAGAACGGATGGAGAGCGATCTGTATGA